>CAYWGN010000284.1:0-6185 GCA_964457495.1 uncultured Desulfobacula sp. | reverse complement strand
TATCCCAGGGTATTGTCGTGTAAGCAATCGCTCGAACGAATCTGTTATAGATTCGTTCGAGCAAAATTTTTCAATCCATGCTGTGTCTGCACCAAAATCAAGAGGTTTTTTAATGCTTAAATTAATATCACGTCGATTGGTGGCTACAATGGTAACCCTTATATTGGTATCGATTGTTGCATTCATATTAATTGAACTTCCTCCCGGAGATTTTGTTGACTCATATGCCGGCAAAAAGACACAGGGAGGAGATATTATCAGTCAAGAAGAGTTAATGGAAATGAGAATCCGTCTTGGCCTGGATAAACCGGTTTATGTCCAGTACCTTAAATGGATAGGCGCCTTGCTTGGCGGGGATATGGGATTTTCCTGGGAATACCGACGACCGGTCAGCGAAGTACTTAGTGAACGTATACCCCTAACATTGATTCTTGCTTTCACGACACTCTTCTTTACCTATTTAATTGCCGTGCCCATGGGCATCTATTCGGCAATACGCCAATACTCCCTGGGTGATCATGTTACGACAATTATCGGATACATTGGACTGGCCCTACCTCAGTTTGTTTTTGCGTTAATTTTAATGTACCTGGGACATCTCTGGTTTGGTACGAGTGTTGGAGGTCTTTATTCTATGGAGTTTGAGGAAGCCTCCTGGAGCGGTGCCAAATTCATCGATTTATTGGCCCATATCTGGATACCTGTTTTGGTTCTGGGGACCGCGGGTACTGCTTTTCAGATGCGTACCATGCGTGCTGTGTTATTGGATGAGTTAAACAAAATGTACGTGACCGCAGCAAGAGCCAGCGGTTTGTCCGAATTTAAGTTGTTGATAAAATATCCGGTACGGATGGCGATCAATCCCATTGTTTCAACATTGGGATGGGAACTCTCCAATATCATTTCCGGAGCACCAATCGTCGGCCTGGTATTATCCTTACCAGATACGGGACCGTTATTCATCAATGCGTTGTTAAATCAGGACATGTATCTGGCGGGTGCCATGATTCTTTTTTATTGTACATTAGTTATCCTTGGAACCTTAATCTCAGATATATTATTAATGATAATGGATCCTCGAATCAGAGTCGGGGGTGTGAGTTAAATGAAATTTAAAACCAAAAAAAAAGAAATCCGAAGAATCGATCTTTCCAGTTATTGGCAATTGGTGTGGTGGCGTTTTCGTCGTCATCGGATGGCATTGATCGGGGGAACCATACTCAGTTTGTTTCTGATAATAGCGTTGTTTTGTGAGACAATCTCCCCTTATGAGCCCCATGCCCGGAATTCTAAATACACACAGGGACGTCTCATGGGAGTTCACCTGTTTGATCAGGACGACAACTTTCATTTTCGCCCCTTTGTTTATGCAAGGGTTAATAAAAGAGATCCGGTAAGCTTTCGGCTTAATGCTTTAGTAGATACAAATGAACGCTGGCCCATCTATTTTTTCGTTAAGGGAGATTCCTATAAATTATGGGGACTTTTTGAGAATGAAATTCATCTCTTTGGAACCGAAAAAGGATTTATCCACCTCTTTGGAACCGATCAACTTGGGCGAGACATGTTCAGCCGGATTTTATACGCAACCCGAACCTCACTTTCCGTAGGGGCCATTGGTGTATTTTTTGCCTTTGTCCTGGGCCTCACCATGGGGGGGATTGCAGGTTACATGGGAGGCATGACAGATGAATTAATCATGCGCTTGATTGAGTTTATCCGGTCTATCCCAACATTGCCATTGTGGTTGGCCATGGCAGCTGCACTACCAAGAGAGTGGTCAGCACTTAAGGTATATATAGCAGTTACCATTATTCTTGCCTGTATTGGCTGGACAAATTTAGCACGACGCGTACGAAGCCGACTTTTGTCCCTGAGAGAAGAAGAATTTATCCTGGCGGCCAGATTATCGGGCTGTAGCGCGAGAAGGATCATCACACGTCATATGTTGCCCTCTTTTTTGAGCTATCTGATTGTGGACCTGACCATCTCTTTTCCCTATATCATCCTGGCGGAAACTTCTTTAAGTTTTCTGGGACTGGGGCTTCGGGAACCGATCATCAGTTGGGGGGTACTGCTCTTCTCCGCTCAGAATGTTCGATCTATTGTTCATATGCCCTGGTTGCTTTTACCCAGCCTATTTGTCGTCGTTGCGGTACTGGCTTTCAATTTTCTGGGGGACGGATTACGAGACGCTGCTGATCCGTTTGCGAAATAGGAGATAACTGAATGGAAGAAAAACTGATATTGGAATTACGCAACTTATCGATTTCGCTAAAAATTGATGATAACTACCTGCCCATTGTTAAAGATGTCGATTTAAAAGTGTGTAATGGGAAAGTATTGGCAATAGTTGGTGAGAGCGGTTGCGGAAAAAGCGTTATGGCCTCTTCAATCCTAAGACTTTTGCCCCGTGAGCTGAAGATTGTTCAAGGTGAGATCTTGTTCCATGCACAAGAGGAGGATCATCCCGTTGATATTGCCCGGCTAAACCCTAAAGGAAAAGAGATCCGGAAGATTCGGGGTGGAAAAATTGCCATGATCTTTCAAGAGCCGATGAGTTCTTTTTCACCTCTGCATACCATTGGAAATCAGATTATGGAGGTGATTCAGCTACATAAAAATGAATCAAAATTGAATGCTAGAACCAGAACAATTGAACTT
This sequence comes from uncultured Desulfobacula sp., assembly GCA_964457495.1. Classification (GTDB taxonomy): domain Bacteria; phylum Desulfobacterota; class Desulfobacteria; order Desulfobacterales; family Desulfobacteraceae; genus Desulfobacula. The sequence goes on along the minus strand of CAYWGN010000284.1, from coordinate 3,521 downwards.
CTTAAAAAGGTAGGGATTGGCCATCCGCAAAAAGCCGTGGATCGCTATCCCCACACTTTTTCCGGCGGTATGCGGCAACGGGCGATGATTGCCCGGGCGCTATCCTGTGATCCCGCAATCCTAATAGCCGATGAACCAACAACCGCTTTGGATGTGACGATTCAGGCACAGGTTTTAAGGGTCATGAAGCAGCTGCAAAAAGAGTATGGAACCGGCATTGTGTTCATTACCCATAATCTGGGTGTGGTTGCCCAAATGGCAGATGAAGTGGCCATTATGTACATGGGGCAGATTGTAGAACAAGGAACCGTTATTGAGATTCTCAAGACGCCACAGCATCCCTATACAAAAAATTTATTAAAGGCAGTACCTCAATTGGGAGATCTTGAAGCGCAAAAAAGGTTGCACCCCATCAAAGGGAGCGTTCCTTCCCTATTTGGAAGGCCCAGAGGATGTGCGTTTCATCCACGTTGTCAGGAGATGATTAAAGGTGTTTGTGATCAAAAAGATCCGATATCCCGCAAATTGTCAGAGTCCCATATCATTTCCTGTTTTCAAAATGAGAATCGATCTTTTCAGGAGCAAAAAAAATAAATGAAAACAATCATTGAAGTTAAAAATCTAAAAGTTCATTTTCCCATTGGCGCTTCTCGATTCTTTATCAAAAATCAAAAACAGCTCAAAGCAGTGGATGGTGTTTCGTTTAAAGTAAAACAGGGAGAAACCTTTGGTCTGGTCGGGGAGAGTGGTTCCGGAAAAACGACCTTAGGGCGGGCTATCTTGAGACTGATTGAACCCACGGCAGGTGAAATACTGGTTAATTTTAATGACGAGACGGTCGCATTTAGCGATTTAAAATATAAAGAGTTGAGGTCGTTCTGGCGTCATATGCAGATGGTGTTTCAAGACCCGTATGCCTCACTAAACCCACGAATGACTGTCAAGGAAATTATCGGAGAGTCTTTATTGGCCAACAATCTGGCCAGGGGAAAAGAGTTGGAAAAGCAAGTGATTGCCATTGCCGGACTCTGTCATCTAAATATTGAACAGTTGGGGCGCTATCCCCATGCATTTAGCGGTGGACAGCGGCAACGAATTGCTATTGCTCGAGCACTGGTGATGCATCCACAATTTATTGTGGCGGATGAACCGGTTTCCTCCCTTGATGTTTCGATTCAAGCGCAAATCCTCAATTTAATGAAAGATCTGCAAAAGGAACTGGGCTTGACCTATCTGTTTATTGCCCACGATTTAGGTGCAGTGGCCTATGTCTGTGATCGGGTGGCAGTAATGTATCTGGGTCAAATTGTGGAGTTGGCGACGACCGAGCAACTCTACTATACTCCCCGGCATCCCTACACAGAGGCATTGATGTCGGCGATCCCATCCCTTGATCCGGAGCAACCGATGAAAACGGTCTTTTTGGAAGGAGAGCAGCCCAATCCGGCCAATCCGCCGACTGGATGCACTTTTCATCCTAGATGTCGTTATGCAGATAATGAGAAATGCTCAAAAGAGTCGCCACCTTTTAGGGAATTATCGGACGGCTGGTTTGTGGCCTGCCATTTTGCAGAAAAGTTAAATTTAATGGGATCGAAAGGATATTCTAACTAAACAATACATCTGGATGTAAAAATATTTGAAGTCAATTTTTGTAACGGGTTTCGATCAATGGCTGTGTTGACATTATTTTTCAAATGATTATTCTGAACTGAGTAATTAAAGGAGCCCACATAATGAAAAAAAATATCGCATCCCCATCTTCCAGGGTAGATTCCATCAGGTCTGCAGTCAGTCTTGACCCGCTTCTGGCCTTTTGGGAAAAAAATCTGGTGCCAAAGTACTCCCACATGGCATCAATGTTCTTGGAACTGAAAAACAAAATCAGTCAGATCCCGGAAATAATAGGTCCGGTCAAGGATCTTGGTGCATTAACGAAACACCAAGATATCATGATCCCTTTGATGAGTGCCATATTTCCACCGGCATCTTTTCGCACTGACATCATGGGAGCCTTTACTCCCTGTACATCTGAGCCTTTTTTTGTGACCCCGGAATTCCAGCGATTGTTTCTCGGCAATAACAATTTTATCAAAGAAGACCTCAAGGAAATCGTTGAAGAAGAAAAATTAAAAAAAATGGTGGATATATATTCTTTGGTGCTGGAACGAATTTATGATTTTAACTGCCAGCGGTTCGATACGATGAATATAAAAAAAATACCAGAAGAAAAAACCGGCCTGGACCGTTACTATAGCTTTTCCCCTGATTTTCAATTTGTCAGGATAAAGGCCCTTGAATCACCAAAAAAACTTTCAGAAAATGATAAGGCTATCATAAACAGCCATATTTCTGACATTGACGTTTTAAGCAGATACATTGATTTAAATAAATTTGAATTCACGGGATTTACCATTGTGCGTGCCGTGGATGTCACCGAGTCTGAAGTTATTTCAGCCTTTAGAAGGGATCTGATTGACCAGCAGTCCATTTTTTCTTCAGATGGAATAAAGCTTTTGGAATCACGACTCCAGTCTATTTTCCGGCGGCCTGACATAGCCATAGGTATTGGAGCGCTTCAAGGAGATCAGGCCATGATCCTTAAAAATGACTGTGACTCCAAAATCAACTGTCTGTTTGCCAATTCACATCACATTAACCTTGAAGATCTTAAGGGATCGGTCTGGATGCAGACAGTGGAAAAGGGATCTGTATTGCATGTGCCAGACCTTGCCAAAAAACCGGGCCTGGTTCCTGCAGAACAACTGGCAGTGGCCGCCGGCATCAGATCCATGCTTTTATCTCCTTTGTACTTTCAGGGAGAAATCATCGGGCTTATGGAAATGTTTACCCGGACTCCAAATGCCCTGAGCACCATCAACACCATTCTACTGGAAAAGATCACCCCTTTATTTTCGCTTGCCTTAAAAAGAGGTCAGGACCAACTGCAAAAACAGGTCCAGTCAATTATCAAGGAAAAATGCACGGCTGTTCACCCCTCTGCGGAATGGCGTTTTGAAAAGGCTGCCATTGCCCATATGGAACGAATCCATAATGGCAACCTTAACTCAGAAATGGAATCCATTGTCTTTAAGGATGTGGTTCCTTTTTATGGGCAATCCGATATCAGGGGATCTTCTCTGGCCCGAAACAAAGGGATCCAGCAGGATCTGACCCAGCAGTTGACCCTTGCTTTGGATGTGATGGAAGCAGGGTCAAAAAAAAGGCCCTGGCCGTTGTTACATGAATTTAAATACCGAATTAAAACCCTGATTCAAGACATCTCATCCGGGATATCCTCTGGTGATGAAAATGCCGTGTTTTCACTTCTAAATAATGAAGTTGCGCCTTTTTTTGGTGATCTCACAGGACTTGATTCTGAAATTTCAAAACGGATCGAGATCTATACCTCTGCCCTGGATCCATCCACAGGCATGGTTTATAACAAAAGAAAAGATTATGAAAACAGTGTATCCAGATTGAACAAAGCACTGTCCAGCTATATAGATCAGGAGGACGAG
>CAYWGN010000283.1:0-6215 GCA_964457495.1 uncultured Desulfobacula sp. | reverse complement strand
TTTTCTGCATTGCAGAAACCACCCCGGCATTGAAGCGCTGGGACGACATGGGGGCTTCTATAAATTCAAGGTATGCTTTTTTGGATAAACCGGAAATGCTTTTTTTATCATAGCGATCCGCTTTTTTGTCAAAGTAGGGCGGATCAAAGACAATGAGATCGGGTTTTCCCTTTGAGCTTACAGGCCAGAAAAGTCCTTGATCAGATGAAATATCCCACGTGAAGGGTTCGATCTCAGGGCGGGTTTCGGGCCGGTCCATCATATCAAAGGCCCAGCATCTGCGTCCCAGGGCAAGACAGGTGTCCGGGGTCACGCCGCCTCCGGCCATGGGGTCAAGGATCAGGTCATCCGGCTTTGAGAAATATTTGAGAATATGGGCAGCCAGCTGGGCCGGGATACGTCCGGGCCAGTCATCCCCAAATCGTTTATCACAATCATTCCATGCCCATTGGTCCCAGGTCCGAAGTCCCCAGCCAATTTCCTTAAATCGATCATGATCATTTTTGTCTTCCAGAGCCAGAGACCAGACCATTGGCTCAGGCCAACCGTACTTTTGCGCCACCTGGGCAACTGTGAAGCCTTTGGATAACCTGAAGGTCACACGTAAATCGCCATTTAGGGAAAATGCCAACACTGGCATTTTCCCTAAATGGTAATGAATCGTTTTCTGATCCATCCCTAATCTTTTTGCCATCCTGTCCTGGGGGATACCAAGGCGGTGCATGCAAAATATCTTGATGTCTCTGTTCATCTGGCTTACAGCTCGAAGATCGGCGATATAAGCATCCACTGTCTGCCTTGATCTCCCGATAGCCTTCCCGATGACCACGGAACTGAGACTTGCATTTCCCGTGTATGCCCGCCGGGCCGTGGCCCTTGACTCATCTTCCGTCAATTGTCTCGGACCAATGGCTTTTTTTGCCGCATACAGCAGGGGATCATTCCCTTCCAGATCCTTTATAACTGCGTCTACAACTGCCGCTCCCGTTGACTTATAAGCGATCCATCTGTGAGCCCCATCCAGCAGTCGGTAAAACCCTGCCCTGCCAAGAATCCGCTCCACTTCAATGGGATCAAACTCGAATCCATCCCTGATGTTTTCCGCAAATATGCCCACACGCCTGTGATCAATTCCTTTTCTGGGATAAATAGTTTCATCAAGGATGATGGAAGAAACAGCAATTTTTGTTGTCTGGTTAGGCATGAGTTATTACACCAGTTGTCTTCTTATTTGACCTGCGCCTGCCAGCACACAAAGGCGGGACCAGGCCCCTTTCTTGTAAATATCATCCAGGGTCAGGTGGTGATAATTCATGAATCGTTCCAATGTCAAAGCAAGACCCGTCTCCGCCTCAAAAGAGGCCATACGGTTGACCACCTGGTTTTTATTGGCATGGGTGAGGGCTTTTTTGATGTTATTCAGTACATGTCGTTGGGCCTCTTTTTCCATTTCAATGACACAGCCCGAGGGCAACGGGTGGGCAAAGCCCATCAACCATCAGACGTCATAGTATCCAAATGCCGGGGGGTATGCCCCGGACCAAAGTCCGCAATCTTCTCAAACTGGGAACTTCCAAAGGAGAAGCCATTCGAACAGCAATCAGCCGCAGAGGACAGTGGGTGAAAATTCATTACCCGGCCTCGGCCCGGTAATCTTGATGAAACGCCCTGTGCGGACCCGCATGCAGGGTGTTGTGGGGGCTGGGGGATTAAAACCCCCGGCTACCCGATTGAATTTTTCTTTTCATGCAATATCAGTAATGTGGCCTAAAGATAAAACAGAGATGTTTTTTTCTACAGGATAGGTATGTTCTCCTGGATATACGATCCAAAGATGCTCTAATTTTAGGTCCTCACAGGCAATGTGCATGGACTTTGTAAGTTTTGGGGCTTCATTGAACTTAAATTCAATGCCATATCTTTTACCACCTTTAAAGAACAATAAATCCAGTTCTGCCCCACTATAGGTAGCCCAGTAATATACTTCACCCGGTTTGATTATTTGTATCGTCTGTTCCATAGCAAAACCTTCCCAGGAAGCGCCCAATTTGGGGTGGCCAAGGAGATTGTGCATATCGGTAACAGTTAACAGGTGATGCAAAAGGCCTGAATCTCTGAAATAGATCTTAGGTGCTTTTACCTGTCTTTTACTTAGGTTTTCATACCATGGCTGCAACTGTCTCATCATAAAAGTACCTGTCAGGATGTCCAGATAGGTCCTGATTGTTTTATCCGTAACTCCCAGGGATCGGCCAATTTCCGAACCATTCAGTGTCTGGCCATGATAGTGGGCAAGCATGGTCCAAAACCTTCTCATTGCGGCAGCCGGTATTTTGAATCCCAGTTGCGGGATATCTCTTTCCAGAAAAGTTCGAATGAACGCTTCTCTCCAACTGATACTCTCTTCTGTTGAATTGGCAAGATATGAAAGGGGATATCCTCCGCGTAACCAGAGATCTTGAATATTGCTTTTATCAGTTTCTATGAAATTGAAACCTGACAACTCGATAAATTCAGTTCGTCCGGCTAAAGTTTCTGATGCATTTTTTATAATGTGAGGCGAAGCACTACCAAGTATAAGGAATTTGGTACGTCTGTCCGGTTTGTCTACCAAAACACGTAAAGTTTTGAAAAGTTCTGGTTTTTCCTGGATTTCATCAATAATCACAAGACCTTCAAGGGCCCCAAGGATTAATTCCGGGTTTTGAAGACGTTGAAGATCCTGGGACGATTCCAAATCAAAGAATGTGGCATTAAATTTTTTTTCAAATATTCTGGCTAATGTTGTTTTTCCACATTGCCTCGGCCCTAGAAGGGAAGCAACAGGAGTTCTGTTTAGTGCTTTTTCCAGTGCATTTATATGTGATGGTCTTTGAATCATATTGGTAACTTATCATTGAAAATTCGGAGTGTCAATCCGAATTTTCAATGATAAACATGCTATAACCAAAGTATTCTTCCTTTAACATAACTGTCAACTGCTTCAAACGGATTTAAATAGCCGTTTTATCTCATTAATGCTGCCGTTTAATTGTCGATTTCCGTTTTTGCCAAAAGAAAGCAATTTAGAACAGTTATACCAAGGACACGATTTTAGAATCTCGCCTGCAACGCTATGCAGGTTTTGAAACGTTGATTTTCGCCGAATAATTGTAAACAGAGTATATTCATGAATAATCAGCAACATCGGAACGCGCCCAATCATCATGATATAAAATTTTAACTATGAATTGTCTTTACTCTTCCCACCAAACCGTTTTCTAAACAGACCTTTATTCCATTTCCGTTACAATTAATGGCAGCATTAATCGAATCGATTCCTCATAATGAGACACAGAACGCAAAAATAACCGGTAACATCCGGTTCATTTTTTTATTGAAGAATTTAAGTTCCTTTTTATTGAAAAGCCTTTAATTTTTCCTTCGAAGAATTTTTAATCACGTCACTGATTTCTTTTAGAACAGGATTTTCCCCATACAGGTCGGAAAATTCTTGGGTTGTTTCTTCTGTCGCACCCACAATTTTATCTGCCATTCTCATGATGATTTCTTTCACGACTTTGTATTTGATTTGCGTGTCCTGAGAAAACCGTTCAAAGTGTTTGGGTTCGAGAAACTGGAAATGTCTTCCTCCGCCTATTTTCATGGCCATTTTTTTTGCATATGGATATACATATGTTGACAATAAATCATAGAAAGGTGCAAGGGTTGTTCCGTTTTCTCCATGTATGAATGAAACATTCTTAGCGTGGGCATCAGAATTACCAATTAAACCGTTAAAAATGATAAGCTGCAAGAATCGTTTCGTATCTTTGACTTGAACAGCACTTTCATTTCTAATGAGTGAAAAACACACATCAAGCGCTGGGGTATATTTTAATTGGGCATTTACATTTAATGCCTGACAAAAATCCTCTTGTATCAGTCTGGTAATTTGCCCATTTTCTATCTTTCTGTCGTATCGATCAATTATATATAAAGGAATTTCGTTAACTTTTATTTTTTTAACATTAGGTACGGTCAACCCCATTCTTTTAGCCAGCATCATGCAAAAAGTTTCGTTTTCAACAGTTCCATGAAGATCTTTTATCGAGGTCTTTAAAATATGGGAAGAGGGTGCGCCATTCATCAAAATTAGAATTTTATTATCTTTAAATGAAACAGGAAGTTTTTCCTGGGTTCCAGCAAGAGAAAGCCTGATGCCAGCCTCATCTGCTAAAAATGGATTTTCAGGCAGCTCTTTTATTATTTCTATCAAATGGTCATCGGTAAGGGTTTTGTATGAGTACGCTTCGGGCTTTGGCGGCAAGTCGCCATCTTCAAATAGCGACACAGCTCCGGCACAATCCCCTCCAACAGCCTTTAACAATTCAAATTGATTGCTGACAGGGATCTGAAGCTTTCTAGAAATGACATTCAGGATTTTGCCTTCAGGCAGTAGATTGGTAAAATATGAATATGAATCATCAGCTAAATACGGATCTTCCCGTAAAGGCAGGGAAACAGATAAACGATGGCTAACCTGTGAATTTATCCAATTTTTATCATACTGAAAACAAAACCGACGCTGCTGATCCAGCCACAACTCACCAGCCTTGAGTTGATTAACAAAAACATTGAGTTTACTTTTCATCCAAATTGTCTTCAATATACCGAATTAATTTGTGGTTTGTCTTTGGTACAGCAAAGACCTTAAACCCAAGACCTTGCAATACATATAGGACTTTTTCCAGCTGGACAGTGGGTTTCCCGTTTTCAAGATCTGACAAAAAACGAACCCCGACATTTAGATACCCGGCTGCTTCTGCTTGCGTCAAACCCTGGGCTTTACTTGATTCTCTAACAATTTGGCCAATTGTTTTTGTATCCATATGTAACCGTTTGTTATTATTTATTCCCGATCAGGAGTATAAAATGCAAATCTACAAAATGCAAGATAAATATTCCCGATCGGGTAATGTTTTATAGATGAGTTCTGGTTTTTATAAAAAAAATCCCGAACGGGAATGTGAAGAGGGTTGTCCTTCGCAAAAATTAATCAGTGGTAAATCTGTAGAAAAAATATTTCTCTCTGTGCAGCGATTGAATGCAATTATCCGGAGTCAGGTCTATTTTAAGAAGAGCTCTTTGATTGAGATTGATTCTGAGCACAAATATGCATAAATTGTCCGATAATTTTAATACCAGAACGATTTAAATTTTCAGGCCGCTTTCTTCCGCCACGTCTGAGACGGCTTTGAATTCGGCCAGCGTCGGGGCATCAGGCTCGATACTGTTCGTTCGGAGACCTCGAACCCCAGCCTGAGCAATTCCCCATGAATCCTGGACGTACCCCAGTTTTGATACCTGTCTCGGGACCAGCGGAGGTATTTCATCAGCTCCAAGTCAACGGCATTGACATCAAAATCAGCGGCGCGTCTTATTGCACCCGCTGGATTTTTTGGTTGGATTTTTATTGACAAGCAACCATTTTGGAACCATAATGGTATCGCTTTAAATCAAGGAGGACGATATGGCATCAATTACGATAAAAAACATACCACAAGAGTTATATGAAAAATTAAAAATTACAGCATCTTTGAATCACCGGAGTCTCAATAATGAGACGATTAATTGTCTTGAATCTGTCTTAATGCCTCGACGATTATCAGTTGCTGATAAATTGTTACGGGCCAAAAGAATACGAACCGAGTTGAGTGGTGCGGTCTTTGACCCTGATGAAATTAAAAATGCCATCGAAGAAGGTCGAGCATGATCATAGTTGATACAAATGTAATTGCATATCTGTATTTGCCTAACAGGTTTACACCTGATGCTGAAAAATTGCTTATTCAGGAACCGGTCTGGGGAGCACCCCATCTCTGGAGAAGTGAACTTAGAAATGTTATCGCTCTTTATCTCCGAAAAAAGATAGTTTCATTTGAACAAGCAATTCAAATTCAGGCTGAAGCCGAGTTGTTAATGGCAGAAAATGAATTTGTGGTGAAATCTTCCGAGATCCTTTCTCTTGTTAATAATAGTACTTGCTCTGCTTATGATTGCGAATTTGTAGCTTTAGCACAAAATTTTAAATCTACCCTTGTAACAGCGGATAAAAAAATCCTTTCTGAATTTCCGTCAACTGCAAAATCTCTTCAACAGTTTCTGAAAAAATCTTAACACCAGCATCAGCCGTTTTCACCAGAGCGACGAAGGAGCGGCGGTGAAAATCGGTC
>CAYWGN010000282.1:0-6227 GCA_964457495.1 uncultured Desulfobacula sp. | reverse complement strand
AGTAATGAAGCATTGGCTGTCACCTGCGGCCTTAGCAGTGCGGTGGTATGGGGTGCAGGGGATTTCAGCGGCGGTTTTGCCTCGCGCAAAGGTAATATTCTGGGAGTGATTCTCTTTTCCCAGTTTGTGGGCGGAATGATTCTGGTAAGTATAGCCCTATTAATTTCGGAAACTATCCCCCCTTTTGAATCTATTTTTTATGGTGCCCTTGCAGGTATTTTCGGCATCCTTGGGCTTATTGCCCTTTATAAAGGATTAGCCCTCGGACGTATGGGCATTGTTGCGCCTTTATCTGCAGTTCTAACAGCCCTTGTGCCCATTGGATATACCGCCCTTTATACTGGGCTTCCCACAATTACACAATCACTGGGATTTGTATGCTTTATGGTGGCAGTGTGGATGCTCTCTTCAGCAAAAGCGGAATTCCGCATGACCCGGAATGAATTTTTCCTGTCCTTTGCAGCGGGTCTTGGGTTTGGATTTTTTTTTATTTTCATTGATAAAGCAAATGATTTAGCTATTTTTTGGCCCCTGGTGGGAGCTCGATTTGCCTCGGTTTCCCTGCTGCTCTTTTTTATATCGATAATAGGGAAGCCGACAAAACCTTTGAACGGACAATGGATATTAATTGGAATTACCGGTGTCCTGGATGCTGCTGGAAATGCTCTTTTTTCCCTGGCAGCACATTTGGGCCGGCTGGATGTTGCAGCCGTTTTAGGATCTTTATATCCTGCTGCAACCGTTATTTTGGCCTGGTTTTTCCTTAAAGAGCGACTCCGCCGACAGCAGTGGGCAGGGGTTGCTGTGGCTTTTCTTGCCCTGATTCTCATCTCTGTTTAGGTGGTTGTCGTGTTAAACAAATCTAATCCAGATCCAGCTTTGCTTTACAATTATTACATTTAACAACGCCCCGGAAAACTTTGTTGCCACATTCAGGGCAAAAATAACGGGCTTCTTCATCGATAATCCATTTTTCTGTGCCGACTTTCCGTCTATATGGGACGGCTCGTAAAATTACCTTTTTCCCAATGGCCATGGGAAAATTTTCAATGTACTGACAGGGAAATTCATCGCATTCATGGCATCCTGTATATCCTTTCTTTTTTGTGCAGTCCCTGATATCACACTGGTTGCAATGCATAAACAGATCATCGGACAAGCAGCCCCGGCATCGAATCTCATTCGTTGATAGATTTTCACTATTTGGAAGCGTGCCCTTGCCAAAAACTTCTCCTGAATACAGCCCCACTAACCTTTCTTTAAATTTTTCGTTATTATCACGATGTGCAATATAAATGGCACAGACTCCGCAGTAAAGCCCACAGGGTGAAATAAAATCCGGATTTATTTTCATATTTCTAATCCTTTTTGAATTTTTTTAAGTCACTTTAATGTTGGACCACTCCAGTTGACGGGAAATTCTCGGCAAAGCTCTAATACCCTTTCTTTGACCTGATTTATCACCGTCGTATTTGTCTGGTTCATCAACACCATATCCATTAACTCAATAATTTTTTGCATCTGGACTTCTCCCATTCCCCTGGCAGATACAGCAGAGCTTCCCAGCCTGATACCACTGACCTTCCCCGGAGAGTTCTCATCCTGCGGCACTACATTACGATTCAAAATAATCCCCACTGCTTCTAAACAGGCTTCTGCAGATTTGCCTGAAATCCCTTTACCCGTCAGATCAATCAGCACCTGGTGATTATCTGTTCCACCACTGATAATATGATATCCTTTTTCCACCAACGCCCGAGCCATAATCCGGGCGTTCTCAAGGGTATTTTTCTGAATCTGAATAAATTTTTCTTCCATGGCAAGCTTGAAAATCAACGCCTTTGCAGCCATAAGATTGACGGCGCTTGTGCCCTGGCATCCTGGAAATACTGCTCTATCTACTTTTTTTCCAAAAATTTCTCTGCAAAGGATCACACCGCCACGGCCACCCATCATGGTTTTGTAACAGGTGAATGTGACAAAATCAGAATGGGGCACAGGGCTTGGAATTAATTTTGCGGCCACAAGGCCTGCCAGATGGGCCATATCTGACAGAAAAAATGCAGATACCTCCCTGGCGATGATGGATATTTTTTCATAATCAATCAGCCTCGGATATGAGCTGGCACCGGCAACAATCATTTTGGGCTTAACAGCGTGGGCCATTTCCCTGACCTGATCATAGTCAATCCGTTCTGTTTCAGGATCTACCTTATAATGGCTGAAATCAAAACATTTACTGGTAATAGAGGCCGAGTGTCCATGGGAAAGATGCCCCCCATGGGGAAGGCTCATGGAAAGAATCCGGTCTCCTGTTTTCAGCACGCTGAAATACACGGCCAGGTTGGCTGATGTGCCGCTGTGGGGCTGAACATTGACATGTTCTGCTTTAAAAAGTGCCTTCCCTCTTTCAATGGCAAGGTTTTCAACCTTGTCAGCCTGGATGCAGCCTGCGTGAAACCGGTTCCCGGGATACCCTTCAATGGTTTTTGTATTAAAGACCGAACCCATGACCTCCAGGACTGATTGAGGGGAATGATTCTCAGCCGCAATCAGGTTTAATGTGTTTTCAAGCCGATTTTCTTCGTTTTTAACCAGCCCGGCAAGCGTGGGGTCGTCTTTGGCTAAGGATAACATGAGCTGAGCATACAATATGTTCCAGCTCATGACAAATCAAATTTGTATATCCCTAACTCATATCTCCAGTTCTTGCCTTATTTACAATATAGTTGTTTATCTTGGCAGAACTAAATTCAACTTTCCGATCTTTCATTTCCTTGACAAGCTGATCTTTGCCTGTTTGAAGATAGCTGATCATTTTTGCTGCATCTTTACCAATATCTGACAAAATCTTGTATTCTGAATCTATAAGATACAGCCTTGACTGATAAAAAGAGATCTTCTGGTCAATCATGCTTCCATAAATACATTCGGATTTGTCAGCAGCAAAGGCATTTGACAAAGAAACAAGTCCGATAACAATAGATATGCCCTGCAGAAAAAATATCCAAAACCCCATGAAAACAAAATTCTTAAAATCAATGGAGAAGAAATCAAACTTGGGGGAAAAGAATATGTACGCGTAATATTTTATGACAGCGGCCTTGGAATTTCAAAGGATTTCATCAACAGGGTGGCAAATCCCTTCTTTTCAACCAAACCCCAGGGGGAAGGCACAGGACTCGGGCTTTCCATCAGCCATGGAATTATCAAAAACCATGGGGGAAACCTCTGGTTTGAAAGTCAAAAAGGTGACTATACAAAAGTTATTGTCGACCTGCCCATTTATAACGACTGGTCATCACAGGTGGAAATATGAAATCAAAGATCCTTATCGTTGATGATGAAGAAAATATTCGTTTTGGTTTTAAAATGATCCTTGCGGATCAGGGCCATGATGTTATGACAGCCACGGATTTTGATTCAGCTCTAAAGATTATCTCAGATACCAACCCTGATTTGATTATTACCGATATTATCCTTGGGGGCTATACAGGAATTGATCTTCTCCATGAAATAAAGAACAGAGAACTTACCTGTCCTGTTATTATGATAACGGGCGAACCCAATATTGAGACGTCAACCGAGGCAGTTCGCCTGGGGGCATTTGATTATATAACCAAACCGATTCGAAAAGAAGCGCTTTTACGCATCACCGCCCATGGTCTTCAACATAAAAAACTTCTGGACAATAAAAAACAATTGGAGAAGTTAGAATTGAATGCCGGCATTCCGGGCAGAACCGGCAAGTGGTAATTTTAACGTGTTCACCGCTCAGGCAGGATGGCAGCAGCAAGTCAGGCGGAGTGGTGCTTGTTGTCAGAGACATCACAAGGCTTACAAATTTAGAACGGCAATTAGAAGAACGTCATCAATTTCACCGAATCATTGGAAAAAGCAGCAGGATGCAAAAACTGTATGCGCTCCTGGAAAATCTTTCAGAAACAGACAGTACTGCTCTGATTACCGGTGAAACCGGGACAGGCAAAGAACTGGTGGCTCATGCCATTCACTATAACAGCGCACGTAAAGAAAAACCGTTTGTAAAGGTCAATTGCAGCGCCCTGGCTGAAAATCTTCTTGAAAGTGAACTGTTCGGCCATGTTAAAGGAGCATTTACAGGTGCTGTTCAAAACAAGACAGGTCGATTTCAAATGGCGGATCAAGGCACAATTTTTCTGGATGAGTTTGGTGATATCTCTCCTTTAATCCAGCTCAAACTTCTAAGGGTTCTTCAGGAAAAAGAATTTGAGCAGGTGGGTGATTCAACCCCGATAAAAATAGATGTACGAATCATTGCTGCGACCAATTGCAATCTAAAAGAAAAGATCAAATCAGGAGAATTCCGGCAGGATTTATATTATAGGATCAAGGTTGTGGATATTCCGATTCCTTCACTCAGGGAAAGACGCGAAGATATCCCTCTTTTATCAGATCACTTTTTAGGAATATTTAACAAGCGTTTTAAAAAACAGATTGAAGGATTTTCAAATGAAGTTATTAATGCATTTATGAACTATTCCTGGCCAGGGAATATAAGAGAACTTGAACATGCCATTGAACATGCTTTTGTGTTATGCCAGGGAAAAACCATGTTGTTCGACCACCTGCCTGTGGAATTAAAAGAATATTCAAGAACTGAAAAATCCATTAGTTTGGAAAAAGCATTGCCGGATAAGGAAGAACTCATTCACGCCTTAAACAAAACCGATTGGAACAAATCTAAAGCGGCCCGTCTGCTCGGCATCAGTCGTAAAACCATCTATCGAAAAATTGAGGAATATAAAATTTTGAATTCTAAAGAATAATTGTCAGATACCTGTTCATGTCTTCGCTTTGTTCAAGTCAAGTTTTACTGATGCTTTTTGAACCTTTAAGGGAATGTCGGTTAATAAAATCAGATCATTCATCAGAAAAGACTGCTATTTCAAGGGTTTCGGGAGATTTTTGAAAATAGACTCTACCTGTTGCACAAATTTGTGCAACAATGCCTCCGCTTCTTTGGAAACATGGGAGCCTCTATCTTTGCTAACCCTTATAGAGTGTAGCTTTGACAGCAATTTGTTCACCCTTTCAAGGGGTGTTTTGCCTACCGTCAAGTACCAGGGATCTTTGCCCATCTCCACATCAATGATTTCAATGGTCTCTATGGCAGATAAATCCTGTCTTAAAAGGTTTTCAGCAGTGCTTATCCTTCTTGCCTGAAGATCGTCTACATATGCGATCTTTGCCTGGATCATCTTCATGTCCGTGTATTCTTTAACTGCTCTTAATCTTCGTTCTCCTGCAATTAATATGTGCTCATCATTGTAATCTTTCAGTTTTCCTTTACATGTTAATGAGGTTCCCTATGATATCCCAGTTCTTTTTTCCACCAGAAAGGGAGATAGAAAAAAATATTTGTGTGCCAAAAGCAGCAGATCGTATTAAGGCTCTATAGCGCTATTTTTATCCTATAACCGAAAAACTGGAATCCTGGTTGATTTCCCGGTTCCGGCTGAAGAAACCAATGTTCAATGTATGGTTAATATATTTCATCCTATATTGAAGAGGTGCCTTGTCATGGTCATTGCCGCTTTCGCAATACTGAATGAGCTCGCTCATAAAAGAACCCACTGGAGGCGCATTCTTGTACTGGTTACCGCTGGTGCCGATGGCCATATAAAATCCAGGAAGATCTGACTTGTCATAAATGGGATACCAGTCATCTGATACATCATAAAGATCCACCAGTCCCTGGTCTTTATTGGGGATGGGCAGATCCGGAATCCGCATGGCTACCCGCATGGCCTGGGTCTTGATCTGGTCTGTAAAATTTTCATTATAATCATCCGGGTCCACATAATCCAGGGGATCACATGCAGGCTCTTCACTGCCGATAAGGACGTGGTTTCCGACTTCAGGTCGTGTATAGACCCCCGTGTCAGAGTCTGAGGTGATAATACCGGTGTTTTCCCAGTCTACACCTTCAGGACTTGGCACATGGGCAACTTCCACCCGCAAGGCCCGGGTTTTGATATTCATCTTGTCTTCAACCCCTGCCATGCGGTTAATGAGATAGGAATGGGGTCCTGCCACATTGACCACAACAGGTGCTTCTATAATAGTGCCGTCTTTCAGGGCCACTCCGGCTGCTCTGCCGTCTTTTTTCAGGATATCCACAACTTGAGTGTTGAACATAAAATCCGAGCCCACATTCCGGGCTGCCATTTCAACATTATGGGTGG
>CAYWGN010000281.1:0-6230 GCA_964457495.1 uncultured Desulfobacula sp. | reverse complement strand
ATATTTTGAAAATTTTGTCCCTTTTCTGTCTATTTTATTGCGGCAATTAACAAATAGTCTGATAGAAGCGAATCAAGACATTGAACATCCCAGAGAATGGCGCCCATATATTCTTGTTTTATCGAATAACCAACCGTATCGAAATCCTTTGTTGGATTTTGCAGGATTAATCGAGGGGGGAAGTGGAATAACTTCTGTAGTAAAGATTCTCAGAAGCAGTAGTTTGAACATTGTTTGGCAAAAAGAAAAAGCGCTCAGAGAACTGAAAAAAGAAATTATAGAAAATTCACATCATGCTTTTCCAATAGTCGTGTCAACACTTAACTCTGAAGTAGGTCTGTCTACACTTTTTCAATCTTATGGAATTGGCCCTGTAAGGGCAAACACCGTATTACTCAACTGGGAAGAAAAAGATAAGGATGAAAACGAGGATAAAAACTATTTTTCCTATCAAAAATATATACAGGTTGCAGTTCAATCAGGATGCAGTATCGTCTTGTTGAAATCAAACGGTTTCAATTTGGTGTCGGAAAATTCACAAGACCAAACACCCAAAAATATTGATGTCTGGTGGCAAAATGATGACACTAGTCGATTTATGCTTCTCCTGTCCTATTTGATTACACGTCATAAAGGATGGGATTCTTCTCAAATAAGACTTCTTGCCACTCATTATGACCAGGATAATCAACAAAACCAAAATCAACTTCAAGAGCTGTTGGAAGACTTTCGAATTGATGCTAGCCCGTTAATTATCCCAAAACCAGATTCTCATACAATAATTGAGTATTCCAAAGAAGCAGATTTGGTTTTTCTTCCAATAAAGCTTAATAAAAATATACCACAGCTTTTTTCAAACGAACCTGTAGAGTCGATTCTAACTCGCTTAAAGACTTGTGTTTTATGCCTTTCAGCACAAAGAATGGAGCTGGATGCTGAACCCGAAGACGGTAAAGTTAAAGAACTTGTCCAAATTTATGATCAATTTCAGCTGGCAGAAAAGAAAGCAGCTCTGGCAGAAAAATATGCTGTAAAAATCGCTGAGGAAGCCAAAGAAAAAATAAAAACCCTGAAAGTATCAGACGATACTAACATCCAAGCAATACAAAAAGAAATACAAGAAACTCTTGTAATAAAAAAGAAAGCAATCTCAGCAAAAAAAAGAGCTTTCAGAGAAAAGGAGAAATTAAAAAAGGTTGAAGATGAAGCAAAATCTCAAGGCATATCAACGGAAGAATAAAATATTATCCTACTACATTTTTAGTTAAAAAAATTCTGTATAAATCAGGTTTTCTGTGACTCTTCAGATGCTTCAACAACAAGTACATTTGCTGATAATTCTTCAGATACGCGTTGTTCGAGACTGTTTTCTCTAAATCGCATATGTTTGAGTTCAGATGGCTTATATTTTTTAGAAAGTTTTCCCAAATTACAAATCGGCTCTCCTGGACTGATTGCAGGCAGACTGGTCATCCCTATCACAACTGCATTAAAAGGGGAATAAAGTGTGTCTTGTTCCCGACCGAGAAGTGTTGTATTTGTTGCGATTGGTTGACCTTTTTCGATAATCTCTCCTGGATTTATGTGGAAGTTTAGAAAACCACCTCTGTCAGCTCGTATCCACTTTGATTGCTCAACAACAATCTGATAGTCTGGGCTTTCTTTTTGGCAGTCCAGCATATCTAAGTGCCGTAATACATTTTTAATGCCCCTTACTGTGGTCTCAACAATTCCCGGTTCCACTTTCCAGACCTCACCACCTTCCATAATGATTGTCGGGCATCCGGCAAGACTGGCTTCTCGTCGGAAGGAACCTTTCGGGCCCTTCTTATTAATCAGAATTTCCGATCCAAATGATTTAGCGAGCTCTCGTACCCGGGGGTTTGTTAAATCACCTCTCACATTGGGATAATTGGTTCTGCGGATTGCAGCAGTATGAAGATCAATTCCAAAATCGCACCTCGGAACGAGCTCATTAAAGATCGTGTAAGCCATTCTGCTGGCAAGGCTTCCATTTGATGATCCTGGAAAAGAACGATTCAGATCACGCCGATCCGGAAGATACCGGGAATGACGATCAAAGGCGAGCAGATTCAATACAGGTATTAAGATAATAGATCCCCGCAGAAGCTGGAAACTTTCATCTTGAACCAGCTGATGAATGGCACCGGTCCCATTGATTTCATCTCCATGTAATGCCGCTGTAACAAAAACTATGGGCCCATCCTCCATTGCTCGCTGTATATTTATTTGAATCTGAACATTGCTACTGCTGTAACTTTCACTCACAACCAGATTTACATCACGCGATTCTCCGGCAGGAATATGTTCACCAAACCAATCTCCGATGGGCTTTCTCTCACGCTGTTTCTTCATGTCTTTAAGACTCTTCTTCTGTTTGTGTTGATATGAAAGCATCATCATCTTGGTCTCTAAGTACTTCTTCTGCTATTGGTAAATCAGGTAAGACCTTTACCTTTGACAGTCTTTTCTTACGGGTTTTAACTGGAATAAGTTCCCGCATAAACTCTAATTTCCCAAAGCACAGGAGCCTGTCCTCAGCTTCAAGTTGTCTTCCGGGTTTTGGATTTGGAATGACAACTGTACCGCGGTGAAGTGTCAGTACCATAATGTCCTTTTCTCTCAAACCAGATTCGCGGATCGTTTTTCCGATATAATCAGAACCCTCCGGTATATTTATTTCCGCAACACCATACCCTCGACTCACAGTCAGACGCTGGCGCAGATCAATTTCAGGAAAATTAACCTGGGCACTGATATAATCTATAATGGCACCGGCTATATCCAGTTGTGTGCATCCTTCAATACCCTTCAGGCCTGGTGAGGAATTTACTTCCATAATCTGGGGACCTTTTTTACTCTCGAGCAAATCAACACCAGCCACACGAAGCCCCATGATCTGGGCCGCACGAACCGCTGTCTCCCTGTAGGATTCATCCAGATCAACCGGTTCTGCATAACCGCCCCTGTGGATATTACTCCGAAATTCCTGTCCCAGGGCCACGCGGCGCATGGCACCAACCACCTGATCACCCACTACTAAAGCACGAATATCACGGCCTTTACTTTCAGACACAAACTTCTGAATCAACACACTTTGTTTTTGGCTTTGCAACAACTCAATGATCCCTTCAGCAGAGCTTACCGATTCTGCCAACAGGACACCGATACCCTGAGTCCCTTCTATCAATTTGATGACAACAGGTGCACCTCCGACTCTTTCAATTGCCGGAAGGATATCTTTTTTATCCCGAACAAAGGTTGTTTTCGGGATACCGATATGATGGCGGCTGAGAATCTGGAGACTCCGGAGCTTGTCCCGTGAGTTCGCAATACTTGCTGATGTGTTGGCACAATAGACATCCATCTGCTCAAACTGTCTGACAACAGCTGTACCAAAATAGCTGATTGAAGCACCTATGCGCGGTAGCACTGCATCATAATTTGAAAGTTGCTTTTGTCTAAAATATAAATCCGGGTTCCCTTGTTCAAGATCGATGGCAAATTTGACTGTATTGAGAACTTTAACCGAATGCCCTCTTTGTTCAGCAGCCTCCCTTAAACGACTAGTACTGTAGCATTTTAAGTTACGTGAGAGAATTGCAAGTTTCATCTTTGCTCCTTCTGTTTTCGATTTAAACAACAACAGGTCGTTTTTTTTTGGGTTTACCGCCATAAAAGGACCGTCCAGCATCGACATAGAACTTATGTCGAAACGCCTGTCGGCCCAGGAGCATTCGAAATCCCATTTCATCACGATTTGACAAAGTCAGTTCAACGGGCCAGAAAATACCTAATAATTCAACATGAGTGATAATGACAGGTCTCATTTCTGCTACTCCGCTTGAACTTCGAACTGATCTGAACTCCAGAATCTTTGCCTCAGTTTTTATTTTATTATCCGCTTTATTCTGAACAGGATTTACCTGAAATTTGACCCATTTTTCTCCATCCCGTTCAAATATACGCTGTTTGATGGCGTGCAGGGATGATGACCGGGCGCCTGTATCCACTTTTACTTTAATTTTTTTAATCCCCAGATCCGGAAGCGAGATCCATTCACGCCATCCGATAACTGGCAAAACCGTTTTACTCGAGGTCATCATGTTGCTCCAGTTCTGAAATCAAGTTATACATTTAAATTTCTGCATCCGTATTCGATTTGATGATCTTTTAGCGTATCAATAATATACAAAAATATCAATTTTATTCGGTTATTCAACAAGTTTAATGCTTGCATATAACTAATTCCCCTATTTCCTTGGAATAAAAAACATTTCAACCTTTTGGGGTGCAATTCTGTAGTAAGTGCTTGAAGTTTCTTATCATCCCTGTCTATACTTATTATTCAATAAAAATTTTATTGATTACTTTCTGTTTGATTTGGATTAAAAATATGATATTCAGAATGGATAATCCAACAACTCTTATTTTGTGAGATCCCATGTTTGAATTTGATTATTGGAAACTGCTGGCGGGATTGGGAATTTTTTTGTTTGGCATGCAATTGCTTGAAAATTCAGTCAAAGATCTGTCTGGGAAAACGTTTCGACGAATCATCCGTGATTATACCAACACTCGGTTGAAAGCCATTGCAAACGGAACATTGGCGACAGCCCTGCTGCAGAGCAGCGCGACCGTATCCCTCATGGTCCTTGCCTTTGTGGGTGCGGGTATCATGAGCATGGAGAATGCCATCAGTGTGATTCTCGGTTCCAATATAGGCACCACATTTACCGCATGGATTGTAGCCACCCTGGGATTTAAAATCAATATAGAAACATTTGCCCTTCCGTTCATAGGTGTGGGTGCTGCCGGATTGATTTTATTTAAACCCGGAAGCCGGTTTTATCATATTAACCGGCTGTTGATTGGTTTCGGTTTTTTGTTTCTGGGGCTGGATTATATGAAAACCAGTGTGGAGAACTTTTCACAAAATTTTAATCCGGGACAGTTTCAGGACCTGGCCCTGTGGATGTGTCTTATTATCGGAGCAGCAATGACATCCATCATGTGTTCCAGTGCGGTAACCATCGCCATCACCCTTGCCGCATTAAACAGCGGGTTGATGACATTTGAAATGGCTGTGGCCGTGGTCATTGGTGCCAATATCGGCACGACAACCACCGTTCTCATGGGTGCCATTGGCGGGTCACCGCCTAAAAAACGAGTGGCTGCCAGCCACTTTATTTTCAATCTTGTAACCGGAACCATTGCTTTTGCCGCACTGCCGGTAATGGTGATGATCGTAAAATTGTTTATTGATGTCACCGTCAATGGTCCTGTGGGACTGGCATTGTTTCATACTATTTTTAACATCACCGGAGTGGTGATATTTCTGCCGCTTGTTAAAGTGATGACCCGATTTCTTGTTAAATTTATTCCCGAGCGGAAGGCCCAGTTGTGTGTTCATATCATTGATACCCCGGCAGAAGAGGTTGAAGCGGCTGTTGTAGCATTGAAGAATGAAGTTATCCACCTGCTCCAGGAGTGCCGGCTGTATACCTTAAGATCCCTTCATATTGACAAGACGCTTGTTTTTGAAGAGCCCCTGCCCTTTGAAAAAGGGAAAAAAAAGCAACTGTCAATTGAGGATTTTTACAATAACATAAAAGAACTGCATTCATCCATTATTGCCTACTATTCACTTATTCAGACCCAGAAACTGGATGAGGCCGTTGCCCAGGACCTGGAAAGAGCAATTCTTGCATCCAGAAATATCATGAACTCAGCAAAAAATTTCAAGGGTATCCGACCGGATTTTGATGAATTTGAATCATCTGATTCCGCATTTTTAAACCGCCAGTATGACCGGTTCAGGAAACGGCTGGTTACCTTTTACCATGAGATCAATGAGGTCCTTTCATTAAACGACGAGCAATTACAGTATGCCACGATTGTTAAAGTCTTTGCCCATGTGGAGCAGACAGATAATTTATTTATTCAGCAGATTGTCAAGGCCTCATCGGACAACAAAGAAGAACACCTTGACCTGTCCACCCTGTTTCTTGTCAACCGCCTTTTTACCCAGGCATGCAGAATGCTCATCTTCAGCATGAAAGACGTGCTGCTTACACAAGAAAAAACCATTGCTTTTGACAAAGCGGTTGAACCCTGATGTCGTGTCCATAACTGCATAAGAATAATTGATTAGTTAGTGCCTGACCGGAACACCTGAAGCCCTATTGTGGCAAGGGTTTGACCTGATT
>CAYWGN010000280.1:0-6250 GCA_964457495.1 uncultured Desulfobacula sp. | reverse complement strand
TATTTAACGTAAGTTCTGCGTTGTTGCTTATAAAATTTTTTGGTTTACTTGGAGCAATTATTCAAGGATGTACTGCTAATTTGGTCAAATGTTTATTAGGATTTCATCGAGCTAAGAAGTATTATAAAATACCGTTTGAGTGGTTAAAAATAACCAAATTAATTGTTTTCGCAATAATTGTTTTTTTAGGAGCAAATTCTATTTCACTAAACTCGTTTGGAGAGATGAATCAATGGCTATCAAATAATATTGCACCGGCATTGGAACATATCTTGCGGTATTGTCATTTAGAAACTATTAGAGATGGAAAAATTGTGAAAATTATTATAGCTAAACTACCTTTAATTGTAGATTGTAGTATTAAGTTTCTTTTTTGCTTTATGTTTTTAATTGGTTTGTTTATTAGTAACACAATTCCTCGTGAAAAAATTATTAATTTGGTTAAAACTAAATTCAGACTTTTAAGCCTCCCTTGAGGATTATAAAACAACAATTCAAAACTGGAAAAAATAGTTTGTTTCAAAAATCGAGATCTCTAAAAAGCGACAATACCAATAGTATTTAAAGACGCTCAAGAAAAAATTACCAAATTTATTTTTATAATATCAATGAGACTTTTGAACAACTAAGCCGACAAAATCCTTAATCCTCACAAAAATGAAATCAACCACCTCAATAAGGTCAGTATTTTTTATCCAATTTAAAATTTCACAAGAACAAATAACTGAAACAATGAATTAAACAAAGGTCTCTAAAATTAATGATGAATTTGATTAATTTAGGTTTTAATCCGTGGAGCGACTTCTGGAAACGAAACCAGACGATTACCTACATGCTCTCAAATAAAGAAATTATAAATAAGGTTTTATTTCTTCATTCTGAGGTATGGTTGGGGGACCTTTTTAAAAATCCTGGAAAAGAATTTGTCAGGCCTAAGTTAAATAAATGGCAGACAATATTTCCCCAAAAAGTAGCACCAAAAATTACTGCATTCACACCAGTTCATCTGATATTTGAAGATAGATTTTCTATCATAAAAAGATTAAGCAGTCTTATGGATTTTAAAATCGTTCAACAATTTATAAAACAGCCTTTTTTATTAATTTTAAATGACCCACAGGCTAATCAGGAGATGGTTGATTTTTTGCTGAAAAAAGCACGACTGATAATTTTTGACTGGTCTGATGATTTTGTTGAATTCTCAAGTAATCGAGAAGAACGTAAAATATGTGCAAATACGTGTAAAAAATACTGTCAATCTTCCGATATCGTTTTTACTATTAATACAAAATTAAAAAAAAAAGCTTTGGCTTATAATTATAATGTTTATGAAGTTCGCAACGCCACCAATTTTTTTACATTTCAAGAATCAGTAAGTTCAGAACTTCTATTTCGGGATATAAAAAAATCAGGGAAAAAAATTGTAGGGTATATTGGATGGCTTAACAGTCTCAGAATTGATTTAGATATTTTAGAATATGTAATTATGAACAGACCTGATTTAGAGTTTGTATTTATGGGGCCTAAATGTGAAGAGTATCCATTGGGTTTCAAAATTCCTTCTTTGCCAAATGTTCACTTAATGGATCCCGTACCTTATTCACAATACCCTTCTTGTCTAACAGCTTTAGAAATCTGCATTTTACCGAATA
Organism: uncultured Desulfobacula sp.; assembly: GCA_964457495.1. Taxonomy (GTDB): domain Bacteria; phylum Desulfobacterota; class Desulfobacteria; order Desulfobacterales; family Desulfobacteraceae; genus Desulfobacula. Next base: position 4,598 of record CAYWGN010000280.1, on the reverse strand, counting down.
AAATCAGTCCTCATACCGATGGCAATGACCCGATTAAAATTTATGATTATCTTGCCAGTGGGAATCCGGTTGTGTCGACAAAGACAGCAGGAACAGAGCAGTTTCGTGATTATATATATTGGGCGAATGATAAATTTGAATTTTTGAATTGTTTAGATAGAGCTCTTGCCGAGAAAAGTGATCGATCTCGAGTTGAACGACGTGATGTTGCTCGTCTGCATTCATGGCAGACGCGATTTGTTGAGATAAACACAATTATTGAGCCTTTTTTGCAAAGGATATAGTCCATGGGTGAAGGAAATAAGCCATTTGTAAAACCTAAAATCATAATGCTTTTGTTGGAGTATCACCCGGTATTTACTGGGCATGGAATATATCTTGAACAGTTAATACACAAATTGCAGAAATTGAATTGTGAAGTATCCATTCTGGCAGCAGATTTTCAGGAATTCTCCTCATGTGAAGATGTCAACGGGGTTAAAGTTTACCGTTTTTCGTTTTTCCACGGTGAAAAATATTGGGAACTGAAGTTGGCGATTAGAGTTATACTATTTTTGATGCGCCACCGGTCTGACTATAATATTCTCCATATTAACGGACATCTCGATATATATGGTCTTTTGACATTGTTTAATAAGTTTACGCGAAAGCATACTGTGACTCAAATGGTTTTGCTTGGTGCAGATGACCCAATGTCGTTAAAAAAGACGTATAAATGGATGTCCTTGCGGTTGAAAATTTTGTCTGCTATGGATCGTTTTTTATGTATCTCAAAGGTATTGATTGATAGTTGCCTTCAGGCCAAGCTTCCATCGGACAAACTTACATATATTCCTCAAGGTGTAGATATTGATAGATTTACTCCTGTGAAATCATTTGAAGAGAGGAGTATAATACGAGGTAAACTTGGCCTACCAAATGGTGTTGATATTGTCATGTTTGTCGGAGCCATTGTTGAGCGCAAGGGAGTTGATTGGCTTGTGGATGCCTGGCAGAAGGTACAGAAAACTCACCCTGAAGCCTGTTTGGTTTTGGTTGGACAAAATAAGTTTGATAATCGTGACGTAAATCAAATTCAACTTAATGCATTTGTATTTGGAATTATGGATGAAATTAAAAAAAATCGGTTGAATATTGTCATGGTAGGGGGACGAAGCAATGTAGAAGAGTACTTGAAATGTGCAGATGTATTTGTTTTGCCATCAAGAAAAGAAGGTTTTGGAAATGTTATTCTGGAGGCCATGTCTTGTGGAATTCCCGCAATTGTAACCTATATGGATGGTGTGTCTGCGGAAACTGTTACACATGGTGAGAACGGTTATATCGCCCATAGTGTAGATGATATCGGAAAATGGATATCGGAACTGTTGGTTGATAAGAATCTGGCTACAAAACTGGGCCAAGATGGTAGGAAAAAAGCCATGGAAAAGTTTTCTTTGGAGCAGATTGCCAGACGGTATTTAACTGTCTATCAAAATATTTTAACGAAAAAATTGTAAAAAAAAAATGGTAGCAGATGATAAAATAAATATTGCATATTTAATTGACACCATTTCCTGTGATACTGCAGGTACTCAAAAACAGTTGCTGGAGACAATCCGCCGTCTGGATAAGGATCGTTTTGAACCTTGCCTCATCTGTCTTTGGCAGTCAGACTGGATGGCACAAAATGAATTACCTTGCCTCTGTATCGTATTGGACTACCATGGATTTATGAAATGGAGTTTTCCTGGAATTGTAAGGTACTTAGCCAAGGTAGTTGAGGAGAGGCAACTTCATATTGTCCAGACATTTTTTGAGGATTCGATTTTTGTCGCTTTCTTTGCAAAGATAGTGGCGAGAGTCCCTTTTGTTTTATTGTCAAGTCGTCGTGATATGGGATTGGGACAAGAAAATCAACCTTGGTACCATTTATTTTTTGCTCTGGCATTGCCATGGGTTAACCGTTATTTTGCTGGTATAATAGCTAACAGTGAGCAGGTCCGGTTTTATGTTGCCAAAAGAGAAAAAACAGATATAAAAAAGATTATAGTTATTCGCAACGGTGTTGTTATTCCAGAGAGGCCGTCTGTCTCGCCTGCTCTGTTCGGAAACAATGGATGTGAGACCGTTTGGATAGGTTTCGTGGCCAGTTTGACCTCGGTCAAGCGCCATGATTTGTTGATAAAGGCAGTGGCTGAGCTGAGACACAAAAAGATCTCCCATAAGTTCCGGGTCGTATTGCTTGGAGAAGGACCGGAGCGTGACAAGTTGGCGAGCCTGGTGGCAGAACTTGATTTAAAGCATCATATCCATTTTGTCGGAGCGGTAAAGAACGTTGTTCCCTATCTGTATCATCTCGATATTGGCGTGATTTGCTCAGACCGAGAGGGATTATCAAATGCTATTCTGGAGTATATGGCCTGTGGATTGCCGGTAGTGGCCACCTCTGTGGGCGGCAATATTGAGCTTGTCGATGAGAAGAATGGAATTTGTTGTCCTCCTGGAGACCATTATGCCCTTGCAACTGCTTTGCAAAGGTTGGTGGAAGATGGGCAGATGCGGATGGCCATGGGGGCCGAGTCACTAAAGAAGAGTTGCAAAACCTTTTCCTGGGATAAGGCCATGGCAGAATTGGAGGGCTATTATCGTTCCTTCGTGGAAAATAGCATATGAATCTGGCATCGCTTCGACGACATATTTTTGCACCGTTGTTCCTCATGAAATCGCGAAGCCCGAAACTGGCATACTTGCGGCAATTGGAGAAAACTCAATACTATTCCCGGCAGCAGCTTGAAGAGATCCAGTGGAATAGACTACAGGAACTCTGGCAATTTCTCTGGCAGCATAATGATTTTTATCGACAGCGTTTTATTAATGCAGGACTAAATGAACATGATCTGCGAACTCCGGAAGATATCCTCCGTTTACCTATATTAACGAAAAAAGAGATACGTAACCAGGGACATGCCATGATCTCAGCTGGTTTCCAGCAAGATAGTCTGCTTCACTTCAAGACCGGTGGTTCTACCGGCAAGGCACTGGATATTTTTATTACAGAAGAATGTAGTGAGCTGCGTAATGCCAGCGCTATCCGTCATGACCGCTGGACCGGTTGGGAGCCGGGAGAGCCTATCGGTGCTGTCTGGGGAAATCCGAAGTTGCCAAAGACCTTTCGCGAAAAGATAATTGATATCTTTGTCCAACCTTTTGTCTACTTGGATACGATGGCTGTGACAGATGATTCGGTGCGGGAATTTGTAGAACTTTGGAAGAAAAGAAAACCAACATTGCTCTTTGGTCATGCCCATTCTCTTTTTATTTTGGCCCAGCAACTTGAAAAACTGGGGATTAAGGATATACGCCCTACTGGAATCATTGCAACCTCCATGATGCTTTTATCCCATGAGCGGTCAGTCATTGAAAAACTATTGGCATGTAAGGTAACAGATCGCTATGGCTGCGAAGAGGTAAGTCTTATAGGTTGCGAGTGTGAGAAACATGACGGTATGCACATGAACATAGAGCACCTGGTCATTGAGTTTATCAAGGATGATGGCGCATACGCGGCACCCGGCGAGCCGGGCCAGGTTGTTGTAACCGATCTGATGAACAAGGCCATGCCTCTTGTCCGATATCAGGTGGAGGATGTTGGTGTCCCGCTGGATCGTGATTGCTCCTGTGGCCGGGGGCTGCCACTCATGGGGAAGGTCAAGGGTCGGGTGGCTGATTTCCTCGTCAAACCGGATGGAACATGGGTGGCAGGCATTTCGCTTATTGAGAATACTCTGACTAAAATACCAGCAATAGATCAGATGCAAATTATTCAGAAAGATTATGAACAATTATACCTGAATATTGTTCCGGGTAACAAATATGAGGATGGTATTGGGGAATCTCTCATAACATATTTTAAAGAGGTCTTTGGCGATAATACTCAGATACACTTGCAACTTGTGGTTGAGATTTCGCCTGAAGAAACAGGTAAATACCGATTTTCTATTTGTGAGATTAAGAATTAAATGTCAAATAGTACCCTGAATACATTCAGAATACTTGGTCCATTTCGAGGGGTAGCTATTTTGGGGATTGTTTGTTTTCATATCCTCGCCGGATATCGTGAGCATTATGGAGATTTGTTAAGTTTTATCATAAAGCACGGTTCTCTTGGTGTGTCTATGTTTTTCGTAATTAGTGGTTATGGAATCGCTTCTTCGATAAGTCAAATGCCAATCCCAAAAGCTGAGGCTAATACCTTTATCATAAGAAGACTCAAGCGAGTTTATATAACATACTGGTTCCACTTGTTATTCGTTGCTGCAATTTTGCCTATTTTGTCAGCAACTGTGTCAATGATAAAGAGTGGTAAATTTCATGTTGAGTTTTACAATTACAACTTTGTTGATTGGATAGAAATTGTAACGCTAACGAAAATATTTACATCTACAAGCTGGAGGCTGAATGAATCATTTTTGCCAATAAACGGTGTTATATGGTTTTTAGGGATTGTTGTTCAAATTTATTTAATAATTTATCTATCCTTACTTTTTAATAAAAAATATAAGGCTATTAAACTAATATTTTTTGCACTATCATTGCTCTCCCTAAACTCTGATTTT
>CAYWGN010000279.1:0-6270 GCA_964457495.1 uncultured Desulfobacula sp. | reverse complement strand
TCAACCGTTAGCCAGGCAAAGATCCTGTTCCAACTCCTGGAAAGATAACCTCCTTTGCCATTGGACTGGTGGTTGATACCAAAGGAATTCCAGGTGTTGGTAAATCCGAGGAATTCCCACCCCGGATGAAATTGAACCCATGCTTCGGGTTCATGGCTGGTCTCTCTGAAAGGAGAGGATATACCGGAATTATATACCTGCCAGAAAGAACGGTTCGTATAGGCTGCATAGATATCCATGGTATCATTGAACAGGTTTACAAGCAGTGGAAATTTAATACTGAGCTGAAATTTGGCCTCAACATCATCAATATCAATTGAATCCAAATCGTATTGTTTTTCATACTGTTCAGAATTATACGAACTGGCATTATATCCCGCAATGATGACATAGCTGGGTTTATGTGCCATAAGAGTAAAGGGCAGCAGGACATTTTGCCGATCCTGACGCATGCGCTCCTCAACCAGTTTTACATCCTTGTCTTTTTCAGGGGCAACAATTGACTGGTCGACATTGATTAGCTGCTCGCAATGCTGACGGAGTTCACCAATGGTCATATTATCGTTTGCATTTTCCATGGCCTCCATCATGCAGTCCTGCAAAACAGTCGCATAGCTGCTTTGAATAATGAATAACCATGTCATCATGAAAAAAATAAATGTGGCAGTCGTTTTGTATCCGGGAACTTGTACCTTGTTTTCCCCTGTTTTTTTCATTCTTTGCTCTCTCATACCGATTAATGTAGACTATTCATATTTGTTTGTCCATCAGATCGTTCGCCTTTTTAGATTGCGGGGATCCAGCGTGAATAAATAATCACAGTGTTTGCACCTGCGTTGTCGTATCTTCTTTTTCATAGACCTGGTACCTCCTCAGATCTATGATTGGCATATATGAACGCTTGCATTGAGAAAGCAATGGGTGAGGCAAAAGGACTTGCTGCTATGTGTTTTTTTGGGAATAGGGTACCCCCTGAAGTACTGATGAATTGGGCAGGGCTTTTTGCAACTCCGGTCTTTCTGGGTTTTAATTCTATAAACAAAAAGTTTATGAACGGAATTGTTCCAGATAGCTGATTATCTTACTCGGTGAAAGCTTGGTGTTAGAGGGACCGGAGCGGATATAAAACTCCTCATTTTTCCCAAAGGTCAGAAAAACGGGCTCAGGGGATTTTTTACATTCAATAACAACTACCTTGAAGCCTTTGTACGGCTGGAGGACCATGTCGAGCAGCGGTGAATATTCGGCTCCTATATGCTGGTTGATAAGGTTTTTTATGTGCAGGAGACATCGATCGTCATTGTCAAATGCATCATTGTCTATGCCGACAACAGTGCCATCATCCGCCACACCAATAAGAAGTGTGCCTCCGGCTGTATTGAGGAAGGCAATAACGGCCTTTAACCAGGCAAGTTCAATCTCCTTGCCGGTTTTACCGGTTATCAAGTTATGCCTGACGTTCGATTTAAACTCTATATGAACATTTTCACCTTCATCAATGAGTTCCTTAAGCCTGTTTGGGGTTATTTTCTTCTTGTTACTGTCTATAGTCCTGTCCCCTTTGCTGATGCGCAATGCCAGCATAAGTAACAGAAGTCCTCCCCCGGCTGCCACAAGGATATCTATAATGTCGATCTTGAATAAAATACCATGTAATTGTGAGGCCAGATCCTTTTCGGAGCCTGTTACTCCTATCCAGATAGGATTTTTATCTACATCTATATATTTGAAATGGGCCAGCCAACGTTGCTTGTCATGCGTGAACGTCACCACCTTTTCGACAAATTTCCCATCAGCCTTCCAAGAACGTATCGCTTCGCTAAGGATTTCTTGACGTTCAGATAAGTGGTTGCGATCATTAAAGTCCGTGGTGCTTTTCTTCGAACTGTCAAGATAGTATTCTTTGTCCGTGTTGATCATAAACAGGATACCCGTTCTTTTTTTCTCCTGCTTGGCAATGAGGTTTTGGATATCTTCTGCGAGAATATCCAGGCCGAATACAAGAAATTTTTCGTGGTTACCCGGCAAAAGCCAGGAAGTCGACCCGGTTATTACAGGCTGTCCGTTCTGAGAAAAACTATAGGTTTTCGTCCAATGCACCTTTTTGTCTTCCTCTGGTACGATAAACCAGGGCCTTTTACGCGTATCATAATCTGATGTTTCCTGCCAGACTTTTTCGCTTCGATCAGGAGCTGCCCACTGTTGCCAGGAAATCTCGGTAGTGTCTTGCTTGACTGTGCTTGAGCGGGTTACAAGGTTGTTGCCGATTCGATAAAGATAGTATTCGGACCCTGTGTTGTCTGCCAGCAATAGGCCCGTGAATTGATCACTGTAGTCCATGAAAGGGAAGAATTTTTTGTTTAACTCAACCGTATTGTCGATCTTGAGCAGGCCGTTTTCCCCCCAACCGCGGACAACATTCAGCCTGGTGGAAATTTCATTGAAAAAGGACTGTATTTCGCTGAATTCTTGGTCGCTGATCTTGATAATGTTTGCCGAGGCAATATCGTGTTTAGCTTTGTAGTACTGATAGAGGTTCATGCTGACAAGTATAAGGACAAGTCCCGCCAGCGGTATTGCAGTTAAGAAAATTTTTCCTGAAGGTGGAAGCATTCGTGGTCGGGTAAAGGGAATCATTGGCTTGATCTAATTTGCTTTGCAGTAAATAGATAGATAGTTATAGGGTCCAACCTCAAGATTGAAACTGCTTTTATCTGGTGCAATGGGTTTTGTAATCATGGTTTTGCCATTGATCGTTTCAGTGTGGTTCATAAAAATGCTCCTGGAAAGGCTTGCGAAAGCTCTGATGGCAAGCAAGGCAAGCGATTTGCCTCCATGGGCCTCTCCAGCCAAGGCATAAGTGCCGATGCCTGTCAGGAGTACGCCGAGGGTGGTTACTGCGAAGAGTGTTGTGAACGGGTGTCGGTGCTGCATGAAAATTCCTTGATACAGTTTTGTGGTGCGTCTTAAAGGATAAGTAAATGCTTTCTTGCCTTTTGTCAAGAAACAGCTAAAATTTTTTTATAACTCTGAAAAATATGCCTCGGCACCAGGAGGGACACAACATGTTGTGTCCCTCCTGGTGCCGAGTAACGAACTATTTGGAAAGAGAAATAGACATTGATTGTGAAGAACAATTAAGTATAGAACACCTGTAATCCCTCAACTCAATTTTACGTGGGATCTTCAGGTTATAAATCACAGTCATGACATATGTCCGCCAATAGCCATAGCGGGATTTATACATATCATCCCAGCTTCTGCCCTTTAGGGTATGCTTGCTCCAGTTTTTCAAAGTGATTTTCAAGTTTCTGACCTTCAGGTTACGCACTTGTAATAAACGCTTGCTTTGGGATTGCGAGGCTGATAAATTTCAAAATCATATGGTGATGATTGTGCCATACTATAACCAATAACCTGAAGGTCACACGTAATAATGGTAAGATTTTCAAGTTTCTGCCCTTTAGGGTATATATTTCACTCAACAAAATCCTGACGGATAAATCGCAGATTTTGGTGTAAACAAGACTCATTTAAGGTGTAAAAATTAGTGGAAGATTCAAATCAGGCATCACTCAGAGGCTTTTATATCATTGGTGTGGGAGCAACGATTACAGGTATATTTGTGATCATGATAGTGAATATTGCGACTCCCTTGGAGTTTGTACTTGATCAAATCGCCACCCTGAAACAAGGAAATTCAATGGATTGGTTGCGTATAATAGTAACTCGATTTATTGTTCTGGTTGGGATTGCTCTACTATCTTGTACGCCGATTTTTTACCTGATGTCTATTCTGTTAAAGCCCATTTCACAGTGCCTCAAGTCATTTGAACAAAACAAAATACCGCCACAAAATCTTTTTGAAAGAGCCCGGAAGCGCTTGATAAATTTACCCTTTATCATGGTCCCTCTGAATCTGATATTTTGGATATTGATCCCGGTTATTGTGTTTTCAGGTGCATGTGCTGTTGGAAGAATTAATCCAGGAACGGCCATAGCATTTTCAGCAAGATCCATCATGGTTGGTTTGATTTCTTCTTCGATTGTCTTTTTCGGTGCAGAAGCCTATTCTCGGCAACGTCTGATCCCGTTATTTTTCCCTCAAGGGCTTCTTTCAAAACTTGAAAAAACAGCAACCCTTTCGATTTTAAAAAGAATCCGGGCTTTTTTCAGGGTCGGAAGCCTTATTCCCCTGTCAAACATTGTATTGACGCTTTGGATCCTTTATCTGCAGTCAGGCGCATCAACCGTCACAGTAAAGGAATATGCCCGGGGAGTTCTTATTTTTTCTGTTGTGGTATTTGTTCTTTTTTTAATATTGTCTGGCGTGTTGAGCCGATTGATAAGCCGTTCCATTTCCCTTCCCATTAAAAATATACTGGACACGGTAGAGGAAGTCAAAAAAGGAAATTATGATGCACAGGTAGAGGTGGTTTCCAACGATGAAATCGGAGTACTGGGGGATGCAGTCAATGAAATGATCAAAGGATTAAAAGAAAGAGAATTATTAAGGGATACATTTGGTAAATACGTTGCGCCTGAAGTAAGGGACGAGATTCTCAGCGGCCGTATCCCGCTGGATGGTGAGATAAGGGAGGTGACTGTATTATTCGCAGACCTGAGGGGTTTTACACCGTTAACTGAATCCAATGATCCCAAACGGGTTGTAAAAATTCTTAATAAATATTTTAAAAAAATGGATACCGCCATTCGCGAGCATAACGGATTGATTCTCCAATTCCTGGGTGATGAAATCTATGCTGTTTTTGGCGCCCCTGTATATAAACCAAATCATCCCTGCCTGGCCTTTGATGCAGCAATATCCATGAAAAAAAAATTACATGAATTGAATGAAGAATTTGTCCGGATGGGATGGCCCAGGCTTTCCCATGGCATTGGCATTCACACAGGCAATGTCGTGGCTGCAAACATTGGAAGTCCAGACCGGTTATCCTACCTTCTGGTCGGGGATACCGTAAATATCGCGTCCCGCCTCCAATCTTTAACAAAGGAATTAAACGCTCACATTATTATCTCCTCTCAAACGCATGACCGATTAAAAAAGAAGCAACTGGAAAATATAAAAGCTAAAAAATCATCAGGTATTGATATCATGGGAAAAAGGAATAAAGTCGACATCTATTTGATTGGATGAGCCAAAAGTAAACTATGACAATACGTTTTTTCTGGATTAATCCTACCCCTAAAAACTGTAATCGAAGTTAAGCTACTTTTTGAGGAAATGTTCGACAAGCAACATATACCAGGTTTCACCGGTGATGTTTGTGTTATGAAACTAAAGAGAGTCATATGGAATTTACATGGATTAATCAATTTACTGAAACTCAGGTAGATGAGTTTTTGACACTTATGATATGGACAAGTCCCCATCGAGGTCATGGGAATGTACAGGAAAAGTCACACCCGCCTCAAGGTTGAAATTGATGATTTTAAAAAATTCAGAATCCTGCACTAACATGAATCGTTTCATTGCCCCAGGTTTAAACTCATTTGTTTCGCTAAGGGCTCACTCAAAAATAACTTTACATTTTGTGAGCCGATTCATCCTGTCCGGCTTCGTTGTTAAAACACTGCATATGCTTGATATGCATTAGTTTTCACGTCTTGCCGGACAGGCGACTCAACTCTCAAAATTGGTAATTAATTTTTGAGTGAGCCCTAAGCTTCATGACTTTCATAAGATTTCTCCATTTTGTAATAATTCGGTAAGTTCATGCAGGTGGCGGCTATGCTTTTTCCAATCTCCAAATCACAGTCCTGCAACAAAGGCTTTTCCATATGTCCTGCATGTTATCTTGCTTTCATTATCAGGCGCCCAAGTGATTCGTAGCCCCTGATCGATGGTCTCAAAACCTGAATTTCCCAAGAATGATCCGCGGCTTAAACCGGAACGACATTCCACTTATAAGTCTGTCAGATCCTGTCCAAACAAACAAGACCCACCTCATATAACCCTACAGCAATAATAATTATTGCTGTAGATTTTCTTACAATTTGTTCAATTTTCTTAACATAGTTCATTGCTGTTCCTAATTTATGAATACTGTAAACTATGATGAATGAAAATAATATAACTGGCAGACCTGTTGCTATCGCAAATACAGATGGTATTATTATTCCATCCCCTGCATTAATTGCAATCGGTATTAACATTCCAAAGAATAACACCGCACTAAATGGACAAAATGCTACTGTTGATTGCCTCTTTATCCTGGCTAAAATTTCCTGATTATTTTAAACAGATTA
>CAYWGN010000278.1:0-6320 GCA_964457495.1 uncultured Desulfobacula sp. | reverse complement strand
CAAAAATATTTAGTTTTTATTTTTTTGATCTATATAGAGGCATGTGGCGATATACCAGCCTGAATGATTTATTGAATGTTGTAAAAGCATCAACAATAGCCGAGTTAATTATTATTGTCATTGTTTTATATGTGAATCGCTTTGAAAATGTTTCAAGATCGGTATTTATTATTGATTGGTGTCTGACGTTGATTTTTATTGCTGCGTTAAGAGTGATGACGCGAATAGCCTTCGAACAATTCACTGAAAATATAAGTATTCAGGATTTAAAAGAAGCAATCTTGAATATATTTAAACTCAGATCAAGATCTAGTAAGGGAGTCATTATCATTGGTGCCGGGGATTGTGGAGAGAAGATCTGTCGTGAAATTCGTGAAGACGCTTCACTCAACTATCACGTAGAAGGCTTTTTGGATGATGACCTTTCAAAAATCGGAAGGAAAATACATGGTATTTCTGTTCTGGATAAGATTGATGGCCTATCTCATGCAGTCAATTCGACGGAAGCAATGGAGGTTATCATTGCCATCCCTTCGATGAAGGTCGAAAAGATGAGACAGATTGTCAATATTTGTAGAGAAGCAGATATTATCTTTAAAACCGTTCCAAGCATAGGAGAGTTGATAAACGGCAAAGTCACAATAAATTTGATAAGAGATGTTGAATACAGGGATCTTTTAGGCCGGGAGCCGGTTAATCTTGAAAAGGAGAAGATTGGTCGTTATCTGGGAAAAAAGAAAGTCCTTGTAACAGGCGGTGGCGGTTCCATCGGTCGGGAATTATGCAAACAAATATGTAAATTTCATCCTGAAAAAATAATCCTTTTTGAAAGGGCAGAAACCCCATTATATGAGATTGACCTGGAATTGAGAAAAGATTTTTCTCATATTGAAATACTTCCTATTCTAGGGGATATCCAGAATAAAGATGAAATTGAATCAATCTTTAAAAAATATGAGCCAGATATTATCTTTCACGCTGCAGCATATAAACATGTTCCCATGTTAGAGCAGCATCCCTGGAAAGCTGTGGAAAACAACATTATTGGGACAGAAAATCTTGTTGATATTGCCCTGCGATTTCAAAGTGAGAAATTTGTGCTGATCTCAACGGACAAAGCCGTGAATCCAGCAAATGTTATGGGAGCCAGTAAACGAATTGCAGAAATGATCCTTCAACATACTAGTTTGAAAAAAGATTTAAAAACAAGTTTCATAACTGTGCGGTTTGGAAATGTGATTGGGAGTGCCGGCAGTGTTATTCCTCTCTTTAAGAAGCAGATCAAGCAGGGGGGCCCTGTGACTGTAACCCATCCAGATATAATTCGTTATTTTATGCTCATTCCTGAGGCCTGCCAGCTTATTCTTCAAGCAGGTGCAATGGGAAAAGGTGGTGAAATCTATGTGCTTGAAATGGGGAAGCCTGTAAATATCAGTGATATGGCTAAGGATTTGATTCGGTTCTCTGGTTTTGAACCGGATGGTGATATTAAAATCAAATATATCGGGCTTCGGCCGGGTGAAAAACTTTATGAAGAGCTTATCACAGAAGATGAATTTGTAGTCCCAACAAGCCATGCGAAAATTATGGTTCTCAATAGTGAGAATAGTAACCTTGAAAAGCTGAATCCTTTTCTTAATGAATTAAAGCAATTTACTGCAGACCAGCAGGACAAAGAAGAAATAAAACGTATGTTGAAGAAAATTGTGCCAGAGTATCAACAAAATGATTCATCTCATTATCTATTCCACAAAATTTGAAATGTTATTATGGATTTATAATTTTTATTTTTTTTATCAAAAAAAGGTGGTGAATCATCGAAAATATCTGAATTTTATTTCATTAGTTGCTGTTATCTATTATTTGTAATATTATCTTGTTCATTGTATTGAATCTCATCTCTATAATTTCAATTTCATCGCCTATATTTCTAAGTTTTTAAAATTTTTTACAGCTCAGAAAAGATCTTGTGAATCAGGGGGCGTTTTAAAACAAATTTAATAAAGGAGTTAAAAATGAAAAAAATTAACAAGATTTCTATTGCATTATTTATCAGTTTGTTGTTCCTAAGTTTTTGTCTACCGGTGATGGCGGCCAGCGGAAAAATAAATATTAACACAGCAACAAAAGAACAACTTGTGACACTGAAGGGCGTTGGCGATAAAATTGCTGATAGAATAATAGAATATCGTAAAGCGACTCCATTTGAAAAATCAGTGGATATTATGAAGGTAAAAGGAGTGGCTCAAAAAATTTTTGATGCCAACAAGGAATTGATAATCGTTAAAGATGAATAAAAAATAAAACTCACGAGGGAATCCCCCTGATTCCCAATCTTTAAAATAAATTCATCAATTGCCAAATTGCCAAAAACCTATTGCTTGATATAGGGTATTTTAGTATTATTATCTAAACCATGCTGTAATGCACAGCATGGTTTTTTTATGATCATGGATTTTAAAAAGGAGAATCTGGATTTGAGCGTCTCTAAACTATATTCAAGAAAATCGTTTAAAATTATTACCCTGTTTGTGGTGTTGGCAAGTGCGGTTATAAATGTCGGGCTTTATTTTGGCATTAACTGGCTGTCTGCAAATCTTTCAAAAGATGCAGGAAATGAAATTGCCGCTAAGAATATATCCTGGGCCGTGAATAATTTAGAGCTGATATCCCATAATTTTTATTTATGGGTGGTGCCGGCTATAACAGGGTCTTTTTTATTATGCGGGTGGCTGTTATGGCTTGTTTTAAAGTCTTCAATGATAAAGGCGCTTGCCCAGGGGAATGTTCAAACATCAGACGCGTCATTTAAAGGAAAAGCCAAAAAGGATTTTGTGGATCAGAAAATAGAGCAGGACCGAAAAAGGCGGTTGTTTCTGCATAGTTTGTCCATACTCCAGCGGGATGGGAGGCTTCTGGATTTTTTTGATGAGGATTTAAGCCTGTATGATGATGGACAGATTGGTGCTGCTGTACGAAGTATCCAGGAAGACTGCAAAAAAACCATAAAAAAATATATTGATGCAAAACCAGTGCTGGATGCTGAAGAAGGTGAAATTGTCCGGATTGAACCAGGTTTTGATATCGATGCTATAAAGCTTGTGGGCAATGTTTCAGGAGAGCCTCCCTTTGAGGGCATTTTGAAACACGGGGGATGGAAAGCAGGGAAAAAAGAAATCCCCAAACTGTCTGACATCCAGGATTCTGGAATTATTATTCCTGCAGAAGTTGAAATAAAATAGCTCAGCTTTTGGAGTTGACAGATTTGAGCGGGGTCAGTCCTGCATTTGTTCAAGTTCGGTTTAGTGCTAACCATTGACAATAACCACAATAACCTGAAGGTCACACGTAAGCGAAGCCTGACCCCGTCTAAGGAGAGATATTGGATTTTCAAGATAAACAATATGTTATTGGTATTGATTTAGGAACAACAAATTGTGCTGTTTCCTATGTGGATATGGCAGCTTTAAAGGATGACAAATCAACGGGGAAAAAACATGTTGAAAAAAAAGATCTGGTTAAAGTCTTTAATGTTCCCCAGTTAACAGGGCACGGAGAGTTTACAAAGAATCCGGTTTTGCCCTCCTTTCTATATATTCCGGGTAAATATGATATTTCAGAACAAGTGTTAAAGCACCCGTGGAAAAAAAGGGAGGATCTTTTTGTCGGTAGTTTTGCCCGGGATCATGGTTCTAAAATACCGTCCCGGCTGGTGTCTTCTGCAAAAAGCTGGCTGTGTAATGATCAGGCTGACAGAAAAGCCAAAATACTGCCCTGGGGATCTGAAGGCTTTGAACGAGTATCCCCTGTTACGGCCACATCAGAATATCTGCTGCACATCAGAAATGCATGGAATCATTTTGTAAAGGATGAGGATAAATTTCTTGAAAATCAATTTGTGGTGATCACTGTTCCGGCATCATTTAATGAAGCTGCAAGGGATTTAACCATGGAGGCCGTTGAAAAAGCAGGGTTCGCCTCTTCTATAGTCCTTCTTGAAGAACCTCTGGCAGCATTTTACAGCTGGCTGATAAATCATGAAGATGACTGGCAAAATCATGTAAAAGCCGATGATCTGATACTGGTGTGCGATGTTGGCGGAGGCACAACGGATTTCAGTTTAATTGTTCTTAAAGAATCAGAAGGCACTCCCAGGTTTGAAAGGATTGCAGTGGGAGATCATTTGATCCTTGGCGGAGATAATATTGATCTGGCTTTGGCCAGGAAAGTGGCGTCAAAGTTTAAATCAGGCACTCAATTAACCGCAGATAAGTGGAAGACCCTTTGCCATAGATGCAGGGAAGCCAAGGAAAAAATACTGGAGGACAAAGAACCTTTAGTCAGGATAACCATCAAAGGCGAAGGCAGGTCTTTGATTGCAGGTACCCTTGCCGCAGATCTGACAAGGGCTGAGGTTGAAACCATATTGCTGGATGATTTTTATCCCTATGTTGAATCCATGGAAAGCTTGAGCATTGACAAGGGCAAAGAGATCACTGATTTTGGCCTTGTCTTTGAAAAAGACTCTGCTATTACCCGGCATATCATTAGGTTTCTGGAACATCACAGACTAAATGTTCAAAAAAATCTTTTAAAAGATCCCATGCCTGATTTTATTTTGTTTAATGGGGGAACACTTAAACCCGTTCTTGCCCAGGAAAGAATAAGAAAAGCCATTGGAAAATGGTTTAAGATAAAAGACTCAAAACTGCCTGAAATTCTTGAGAACCCAAACCCTGAACTGGCTGTGGGGATTGGCGCCTCCTATTATGGTCTGGTAAAACAGGGACAAGGGGTGCGGGTGGGCAGTGGCAGCCCCCGAAGTTATTATATAGGGGTTTCCATTAAAGAAAAAAATACTTTAAAAGCCGTGTGTGTGGTGGAAAGAGGTTTGGATGAAGGCTCTGTCATTGATCTTCCTGAAATGAAATATGAAGTCAGGGCAAATGAACGGGTCAGCTTTGATATCTTTCATTCAAGTTATCGATCCGGGGATACAGCGGGCAGGGTCGTTACCATTGATGATTCTTTTTCTTCAATGGCACCGATCCAGACTATTATACGTTTCGGGAAAAGCGGCCAGAAAAAAATTATCCCCGTGAGTATCGGGGCGGAATATACGGAAATGGGGACACTTTCCATGTATTGTCATTCAGGGGTCAGTGATCACAAGTGGAAGTTGCAGTTCCAGTTAAGAGAACAACAGACAGGTATGGGGTGCAAAGAAACTGAAGTATATGATGATCAGCTGATAACAGGTGCATGCCACAGGATTCATCAGGTATTTACAGATGAATCTGACAAGGATGATGAACTTAAAATCATTGCTAAGCTTATTGAAGAATTTATTGCTCAGAAAAAATTAAACTGGCCCTTATCTTTTTTACGCAGCATGGCTGACAAATTGATTGAACTTAAAGACACAAGAACCTATTCATCTGCCCACGAGGCAAGATGGCTCAATCTTACAGGGTTCTGCATGCGCCCCGGCTTTGGAGATGCCTTTGACAAGGAGCGTGCAAAAAAATTGTGGAAGATTTATCTTAGCGGGTTGAAGTTTGAAAAAATAGTCCAGAACAGGCTTGAATGGTGGGTTTTTATTCGAAGAATAGCTGCAGGTCTGGGGGCTGGCCAGCAACGTCAGCTTTTTCAGGATATGTCACCCTTATTAATAAAGGGTAAAAATACCAGCTATAAAATTTCTCCCCAGGAGCAGGTTGAATTATGGATGGCACTGGGCAATATGGAAAGACTTCTGGTCAAGGACAAAGTGGTGCTGGGAAAAGCGCTTCTGCCTAAGCTCAAGCCCGGGAAAAATCAGGATAATCTGTTCTGGACACTGTCCCGGCTTGGTGCCAGGGAATTGTTATATGGATCCGTTGACCGTGTGGTGCCGGCAAGAGAAGTCATGAGATGGATAAACCAGGTCATGAAAAAAACATGGCAGAAAAATGATCCTGTTGACACCATGGTTGCACAGATATCCCGGAAAACAGGTGACAGGACAAGGGATATGGAGCCAGAAGACATCTTGCGTATTACAGGTTGGATGGAGCAAAGAAAAGCCAAAGATTCTTTTATCAGAATGATTAATGAAAAAATGGAAATGGCGGTAAAGGAAAAAAATGTGCAGTTTGGTGAAAAACTGCCAGCCGGTCTTGTCTTAAAATAGTATAAATATTTATGTGAATTATTAAAAATAAGGTTTGACAAGAATGTAAAATTCATATATCTTGTTCAGGTTCTCGGCAAGAAAGAGAACACAGAGGTTTTGATCTTTGAAAATTGGTCAGTGAGAAATTTTAGAGCGGGTCTAAAAC
>CAYWGN010000277.1:0-6378 GCA_964457495.1 uncultured Desulfobacula sp. | reverse complement strand
AAGAAGAAACCCTTCCGCCCACCAATGCCAGATTTGACGTGCCGGATGAAGACTACGACAAAGTCTGGAAGGATTTTTAAAATAAATATTACACATTCCTTTAAAACAATCTGAGGGAAAATTTATATGGTAAAAATAAAAAAGATGAACCTGCCTGATTTTTTAGCCCCCTGTCTGGACTGTTTCTATGAACCCCTGGAAATTGATCTTTTACAAATACTGGCAAGCAAACCACTTGAAAAAAAACAGATAGTAAAGCCTTTGGAAAAAAACAAAACCCTGAAAGATTATAATAATTTTGATCTGTTTTTGGAAAGAGCCTGGCAAAACAGATGCTTTCTCTCTTGACATTGACATGAACGTGGTATCCCAAGTATTTTGGGAACCTGAAAGGATTGATGCCTATGTAAGACTGCTGAAAAAGGTTTCTCCGAAAGCGGTCAAGGCCCTTGCTGATTATGAATTGAACCCTGATCTGTTTGAAGTTTAAAATCATATTTTGAAAGGTTTTTTAATTTAATGAAAAAAATATTATTAATTACAGGCCCGGCAGGTGATGCCAAGGGCTGGGGGGATATCAACGTCACCCAAAGTATCAAAAAAGCAATTGATGATTCCGGAAAAAATGCACAGATCGCTTTTGTTAACAATATGGATGAATTTTACTTAAGCCTTGAATAAAACACTTTCGATATTGCCTGGAGCGCTCTTTATCATATATCTGGCAAATCAGAGACCATTGGTATGAGTGAAGGTGATGAAAAATGGATTGCCGATATCTTGGATGATAAAGGCATCCCCTATATCGGACCAGATGCAAAAACCATGAAAAACCTGATTCATAAAACAAGCACCCATAAGATATTAAAAAGCAAAGGAATTTCAATTCCCTACCATTACCAGCTTGGAACCGGTGACAAGCTTCCGGACATTGTTTATCCTGCTTTTGTAAAACCCAGTTATGAATCAAGGTCAATAGGTATCAGCGATGAAAGCGTTGTCAATTCACCTGAAGAGCTGAAAAAAAATAGCCTATATTGTAAACACTTTTGACCAGCCTGCCTTAGTGGAAGAATACCTTCCCGGAGATGAATATACAGTTTTGATGCTGGGCAATGGGGCGCATCAAGTCTTTTTACCCGGCAAAGTTGTGGTTGATCCTTCCATATTTGATAAATATCCAATCCTGAGAACTGACTTAAGAGGTGTTGGCGTAACAAAGATAAAACCTGTTTCCCAAGAAAAAGAAGAACTTATTGAACTTTGTCGTCAGGCCATGGAAGCATTGAACTGCCTGGATCATGTCAGGGCTGACATGCGCTTTGATGCCAATGGCAAAATGAAAATCATTGAAGTGAACGGGATACCCGGTTTAAAACCTGTGAAAAGCTGGAGTCCACAGATATTTTCCCTGAACTATCCTTCTTCTGATGGCCCCATGGAAGATTATCAAAAACTCATCGACCATATTGTAACCTCTGCACTGGAATGTTACAATATAGAACAATGGACTATAGATTGAATACAAAAAAAGAGGGAAAGCACAATACTATTCAAGGAACAGACCCTGTGAAAGGATTTGCTTATCGCCTTGATTTTTCTCTTCCATTTATTGCCACTGCCATCCATGCCGGACATCATGTCAGGGAAGAATTGCTGCCTCTTATGGACCTTGATTCTGACCAGCGTAGATTTGAAGAGGATCCATGTACTGATCTGATGATAAAGGGCCTTTCCAATGCTGTCTGGGCCCTTGAATCAAGGGCTGTCTACGATCTTAACCGTTCCCGGGAAATGGCACTGCCACTTACACTGGCAAGGTTCTGGGGCACCCAGGTGTACAAAACTTTGCCAACCCCTGAAATGAATGAAAAAAGCTTAGGAAATTATGAATCATTTTACAGGTTTATGGAAACCTGTATTGCAAATCTTCTGGATCGCTTTGGTATATGTATTATATATGATATCCATTCCTATAACATTTCACGGCAGCAGGCTAAAGGGATCCAATCCCCTCCTGTTTTTAATCTTGGCACAGCCCTTCTGGACAAATCAAAATGGGAAAAGGCCATTGAGTTATGGCTGGAACAGCTTGGCACCATCTCTTTGCCAGAAATAAAGACCAGTGTGGCAGAAAATTATGTGTTCTCAGGTAAAGCAGAGTTTTGCAGACGTCTTTGCCGTCTGGATGACCGCATCCTTGTTCTTCCCACTGAAATATCCAAGGTGTATATGGATGAAAAAAAGGGTAATGTTTATCCTGAAAAGCTTCAGGCAGTCAAAAATGGACTTCAAAATGCCATTTTATCCCATATTAACCTGTTAAAAAAACAAATCATTTTTAAATACTGATTTCCAAAATTTAAAAACGGTTCGTTTAAACAGTCTGGCTTAAAAATGAAGTTTTTTTGTTAGAGTTTGTTTAACGCCTTCATCCCTGTAGGACAACACATTAACAGGAGACCTCTTAAAAACTTTTTCAGCAACAGATCCCATAATAATATTTTTCAGATTGCCACGCCCCCTTGTTCCCATGACAACAAGATCAGGCGCTTCTTTAAGGATGACCTTTAAAATCTCATCAACAGGATTTCCAATTTTGAACATGACCTTAACCTTATCCTTGTCGATTTTGGCCTCATCTGACATTTTGTTCAACTTTTGTTTCCGCTCTTTGCGGATCTCTTCAACATAGTGTTCTGCATCAACATCATAACCCATGGAAACAATACTTTCCACTGATTCAATATCCCTTGAATTGATGATACTTAAAACAATAAGACTGGCATCATTCTTCAGGGCGACCTGTACTGCACAGTCAAAAACGCCTTGTGAATAATTTGCAAATGCAAGGGGAACAAGAATTTTTTTAATAGTATCCAATGACTTTCTCCTTTAAGAATAATTAAAAGTCGCCAAAGGCTTCTTTGACCGTCGTGGCCTCTCCTTGAGGAATTCTCGGTCTCTGCAAAAGATAGAGGATACCAAAAATAATAAGGGCAAAAGGATAAACATAATACCGCTGATCATGGGGTAGTCCAACCAGGGATGCGATGGCATCAGGCCTCATGGCACAAATAGTAACACTTAAAAACAAGGGTATTTCCCATATCCTGTTTCTTGCCACAAACCATCCCTGGGTTGCCGACGCAAAGGCAAAATTTCCAATGCACGCCATGACAAAAATCAGTATCCCCTGGGACCAGGATGTAATTTCATGCAGAATCAAATCAGAATTAAATATGAACATGAATGGCAGGATTGCCGTTCGTATGTCATACATGAATCCCTGTAAGCCCGTGGCAATGGGCGGCGATTTTGCAATGGCTGCCGCAGCATAGGCGGCAAGGCCCACAGGCGGCGTATCATCTGCAAGAATTCCAAAATAAAAGCAAAACAGATGGGCACTCATTAACGGCACAAACCATTCCTGGGCACCGGCTATGGTCACAATTGCAGGGGCAGTCAATGATGCCATAACAATATAGGTTGCTGTTGTGGGCAGTCCCATTCCAATTATCAAACTTGCAAAGGCAGTGATGACCAGCATAAGATAAATATTGCCCATGGAGACCACATCAATGATTTCTGTAATAAGTCCTCCCAGGCCAAGTGATACAACTCCGACAATGATGCCGGCTGCAGCAGTTGCAAGGGCCACTGAAACCATATTGCGGGCACCTGATGCAAAGGCCGAAAAAATATCAACAATCGCTTTTTTTATTGCCGGGCCAATGGGTTTTTTAGCTATATATGCCTTGACCGGTTCCTGAAATATCATGACCAGTGCCATGAGCCCGATGGCACGAAAGGCTGCCAGTTCAGGAGAATGTCTCACCACAACCAGCTCATACAGCAGTAATGCAATGGGGATCATAAAATGAATCCCGCTTAAAAAAGTTTTAAAGAACACCGGGAGTTCTTTTCTCGGCATCCCCTTTAAACCCAGTTTGGATGCTTCAATGTGGACAATATAAAACAATGCGGCATAGGAGGCAAACGCCGGGATGGCTGCAGCCTTAATCACCTCTACATAGGGCACATTTACATATTCCGCTATGATAAATGCTGCCGCCCCCATAATGGGAGGTGCCAGCTGTCCGTCCGTACTGGCTGCCACTTCTACGGCAGCAGCCTTGGTGGCTGGATAGCCCACCTTTTTCATCATGGGTATGGTAAACGTTCCTGTTGTAACAATATTTGCAATACTGGAACCTGATACCATTCCCGTAAGCCCGCTTCCAAGTACGGCAGCCTTTGCAGGACCACCCTTGAAACCTCCTAAAAGACTCAAGGCAAGCTGAATAAAATAATGTCCTGCCCCGGCCTTGTCCAGCATGGCACCAAAAAGAACAAATAGAAAAACAATGGTTGCGGAAACATCCAGGGGAATACCATAAATACCTTCCGTGGACATGGTCATCTGTCCCACAAATCGATTTAAGGACACCCCCTTAAAGGCGATGAGATCCGGCATATAGGGTCCCAAAAAGGCATAAGCACAAAAAAAGATGGCAATAATGGGTAGTGCCGGTCCAATAACCCTTCTGGCTGCTTCGAGAAGTAATACCGTCAAAAGGATGCCAATGACAATATCCCTTTGAATCGGCGCACCATACCGCGTGGTTATACCTACAAAATCAAGTACAAGATTAAGAGCACAAAGGCAGGCAATAATGGCGATAACATAATCAACAACAGAGATTTTGTCTGTGGCAGACAAGAATTTCAACCCAAATCTTTTTTTCTTGAATATCGGATAATTTAAAAAAACAATTAATAATGCAAACCCAAGATGGATTGACCGGATATAAGTAGAGTCAAGTATCAGCCAGCTTGCTATGGACAGCTGAAACAAACTCCAGGTAACTGCAATGGAGGGAATCACCCATTTCTCAAGCCCCAGGGGTTTTCTTCCTATTCCCTCTTCTTCTTCTGCCATTTTCCTGGCGAGTTCCAAACCATCATCAATCTCTTGAACTTCAGTATCGCTCATAATCTTCACCCAATTTAGGACAGCAGTGGAAAAGCCATATCAATCACATGTCTTTTCCACTGCCAATACATTTAAACACTGTTCAGAAAAATCTAATTATTTCAAGCCGGCTTCTTTGTAGTACTTCATAGCACCTGGATGAAAGGGTGCAGAAAGACCGGTGAGCATTGCTTCTTTAGTGAGACCAGCATAGGCAGGATGCAGCTTGGTAAATGCTTCAAAGTTGTCAAACACTTCTTTTGTAATGGCATATACCACGCTGTCAGGTACTTTTACTGATGTAACAAAGGTTGCTTTCACGCCAAATGTCGGGACAGATTCTTCTGTATTCTTAGCACCAGGATAATTTTTCATCAGCGTAGCAGCCTTGGCATAATAAGAATATTTTGCCAAAAGACTGTCAATATTTTCAATGGGAACAAATTTTACAGCCCGGGTCCCTGAAGTTGCTTCCTTATAATACCCTGAAGGATGTCCGACTGTATAGAAGGCCGCATCAATTCTGCCGTCCTGAATCAGCCCGGGTGCTTCAGCAGCTTTTAAACTTTCTGCATGAAAATCTTTCTCCCAGTTCAGTCCGTTGGCTTCAAGGGCGTCTATGGCATTCTGACGATACCCGGATCCAAGATTACCAATATTGACCCTTTTCCCTTTGAGGTCGGCAAGACTGTTAATGTTGGCATCTACAGCTGCAATAAGATCAACTGTTTCCGCATGGATGGAAAACACAGCCCGCAAATCTGTCTGGGGGCCTTTATCTTTCCAGTCCGCAATCCCTTTTACTGCCTGGTATTGACGATCTGACTGAGCCACACCAAAATCAAGGTCACCTGACAGAATGGCATTGATATTAAAAACAGATCCACCAGTAGATTCAACCGTGCAGCGGATACCATATTCTTTTCGTTTTTTATTTACGATCTTGGCAATGGCACCACCCGTTGGGTAGTATACACCTGTAATCCCGCCTGTTCCAATGGTCACAAAAGTTGCTTTTGCCTGGGCTTGCGTTGGGGATGACCCCATAAAAAGAACCAATCCAAATAAAAGTGCTGTTGTTAAAATTAATGCTTTTTTCATCTTAACCTCCTGATTTAAGTATTAATAATTATTTTGATAATCAAATTGCCTGGTTTTCACTGCCTCCTTTCTTTTTATATTATTTAAATTATTGTTTAAAAAAAACAATATCCCCGAGTATTGATTTATTGAATTGTATAATTTTATTTAGAATTTGGTTAAAATCAATATGTATTTTTATGAAAGTTACAATCCCCAATCTTATTTGTAAAGTATTAATCTGGAAAAACCTTATTTTTTAAGTATTATTCTAGCATCCACTACATCCAGCCCTTTTTCATAGAGAATCACAGGATTCAGAT
>CAYWGN010000276.1:0-6429 GCA_964457495.1 uncultured Desulfobacula sp. | reverse complement strand
GGATGGGTACAGGCGGTTTAAAGATCCACATGAAATGCCGGATAAGTTTTGTCAGAAATGCAAAGCCAGACTGGTAAGGAAACGATCACGGAGGCATTCCCCTACATACAAGGTGTTTGATTTGGTCTGCCCGAATGGATGTAAAAAGACTTATTTGCACCAGGAGGTCCGGGCTACTCAGTGAGGTTGTTTATGTAGAAAGATTTATTAAATGGGATTCTGTTTGTTGGTTTTTTTACTTCAATCAAGTTGAATGGGAGCTTTCCCCGTTTGATTGTGGCGATTTCTCATATTTGCAATTTTGATATCTACTTACCGGTGTCTATTTTTTAAAAAAAATCCAAAATGTTGCATAACTCATTGAATTTAAAAGCAATATCGATTTACACGAGCAAAACAGAAATTCCCTTAAAAATCAGATAGTTACGATGGCTCGCAACATAACTCCAATAAAATAGAATTGACTCCTGGATCATTTAGTTGAGGAAATTTCCCATATAGTTGAATCAAATTTTATATTCAAAATAGGGGTTTTTACCTATTGACAATAACATTCTATTTTGATACTTAATCCTTTATCAATATTCTAAAAATTTTTCTGAACTGATCTGGTGCAACGCTTACATGGTACGATTGTTGAATAATAGAATATATTATTACTTCTTAATTGGAAGGAAAATAAAATACAAAATATTTACTCGTTAATCAACGATTAAAAAAAAGTACTGACAAAAGCGAGATTAAGAGTTATTGATCTCCGGTTTAATATATAACTCTTTCTTGGGGAGGTAAAATGTATAAACAATCTGGATTTCACTTGCCTGCCTTTTTTGGGGGACCGATATGGTATATTGCAAAAGGCCTTTACTTAAAAGGAATTATTCTTTTTATCATTGTTATCGGAAGCCTGTTTTTTGGCTTGCCATTTATTGCGCTATATTGCGGATTTAAAGGGCGCCGTGACCTATATGAAAAACGGTATAGGCAAAAAGCAAGGGTTAATATAGACTCACTTTAAGCAAAAGGAGGGAGTAATGGATGTAGCAGCTGTATTGGGGATTTTTTTATTTGTTTTTGCAGGGTTCGTTTGTTTCTGCATTTATTTTATTTTTAAACAGTTGGAGTTTGTCATAAGAGCAATAAATTTGTACGAACGAATTGTGGATAGACAGGACATGACTGTAAAGTTATTACAAGAGATAAGAGATACCTCATCATTAGCACCTGACAGCTTATCGAAACAATATACAAAATCATCAACTTTCAAGCAAAATTTAAATCAAACTGGAAATCTAAAACCAGTTACAGAGACAGACATTGCCGAAGATGAAACTGGGAAAAAGGATAAAAAAACATGGAAATGTATGTGTGGAGCTGAAAATGAAGAAGCCCTTAATAATTGTTCGAAATGCAGTAAATTTAAACAAGAAGAATCTCGTTGGTCATAATCAATATTCATATTTTTGATCAATATTTTATTTCGTTTCAGGTAAATACCATTCATATCGACATGCATAGTGAGCATTCCATTATGAACAATGTCGAAAGGATGTTGTAAATGCTATGAGAACGGTTGGTCCGTCAAGGTTAAAGGAGTCGTTATGTTTTTGTTTGTCTATCATTGTAAAAGTAAATGGAACCATCTTTACATCAGTATTTTAACTTGCTTTTTTTTAATGGGGTGTGTCAGTTCCGATAATAATTCGAATATGATAACAAAGATAGAAAACTTGACAGGATATTACATGACGAATCAAGTCACTCCTGAAAATGAGCATGAATTTCAAAAAGTTCCTTTTGAAAAAGCAGTAAATCCATCATTTCAGAAAAACTTGAGTGGAAAACTACGGTTTGTTGCGATATATAAAGGAACTGTGCCAGATGCAAAGATTCGATCAAGCAATCACCTTACTTTAAAACTTTGTGATCCTGTACGAACAGATGTGTGCTCTGAAAAAATAATTATGCCAGAAAAAAAGGCAACCGATATTTTTAATTTTAAGAATAATCAACTCGTTGATGTGTTCGGAATTGTGTCAGAAAGCTCAGGAATGAAGATTGGGGGGTCAACTATTTCTCACTCACAAGTGGGTGGGCTTGGTGCTATTACATTTTTTCAAGTATGGGCAATGAAGCCGATTAATTCTGATGAAGGTCATCTCAATACTTCAAATTTAAATAAATCTAAAATTATTCAAAAGAATAGTAAAAATACTTTCGAAATGCAAAATATCCGTTTGATTCAAGCCAAACTAATTAAACTCGGATATAAT
Organism: uncultured Desulfobacula sp.; assembly: GCA_964457495.1. Classification (GTDB taxonomy): domain Bacteria; phylum Desulfobacterota; class Desulfobacteria; order Desulfobacterales; family Desulfobacteraceae; genus Desulfobacula. The sequence goes on along the minus strand of CAYWGN010000276.1, from coordinate 4,156 downwards.
CCAGGTCCAGTAGATGGATTGATGGGGTCAAAAACAAGAAAGGCCATAATACAGTTTCAGAAAGACTTAAAAATTAAGGTGACTGGAATCGCTGATTCGAACACACTAATTGCCATGGGCTTGAGAGAAGGCATAGTGGAGTATACTTCAAAAAAAGGCAGTGAAAAAACAGAATCGGAAAAAATTGAAGCTGTGCCTTCCAAGTCTGAAGAACAAGAGAAAAATGTGCAGTTAAAACAGCCGGCCGTGGTAAAAGTTGTCGAGGAAAAAACAGAATCGGAAAAAATTAAAGTTGTGCCTTCCAAGTCTGAAGAACAAGAGAAGAATGTGCCGTCAAATCAGTCGAACGTGGGAATAGCCGTTGAGGAGAATGTGTCGTCAAATCAGTCGAACGTGGAAAAAACCGTTGAGAAGAAAAGGACCATTAGAAAAGGGAAGTTGATTAAAACAACTTTTCTGTTATTAGAACCAAGTTTCATTGCAGAGACCATTAAGGAGATATCTACTGGACAACAACTTGAATTATTAGAGGAAACTGGCGAATTCTATAAAGTTCGTTATCAAGGAACGGAAGGTTATATTTGTGTTGAATTTGTGACAGAATTATAAATTAGGCCCTGTAAATTGTGTAACTGCTCAAAATTCTATAAGTTACTGGGGATTTAAAAAGAAGGATGAGAGCACACCAATGGAAAAAAAATAGCCTGAGGCATTGGCACAGGATTTTGCCACTTCAAAAAAGGCAGTTATGCAGAATTATTTACAGGCTGTGAATAAATGTAGTCAATATTAATTTAGCAATTTTTGCATCTTCATCTTTACTTTTATTATCAATCTTTGCTAATTGAGCCGTTATTCCATAAAGTGCATTAGATTTCCTTCTATCATCTTCATTAGAATTCGCTATTTTAAACACATTTGATAAGATTTTTTCTCCCTTTTCAATTTCATTACCTTTAAGCAACCCAACTGCTATGGTTCCATACATATGAACATCATTTTCTCCATCTTCGATAGAATTAGCTATTTCCATTGCTTTTTCAATTTCACCAGCCTTTGCTAATTCAACTGCTATTAAAGAAGGTACAGAAAAATACCAGTTAGTAATTTCGGTAGAATTAGCTATTTTCATTAGCTTTTCAATTTCACCAGCCTTTATTAAAGTAGATATTATTTGGGGGTAAAAATATTGAGTCTTCTTCGTTGCAGAATTGGCTATTTTAAATGAACTTGATAAGATTTTTTCTCCCTTTTCAATCCGTTCCTTTTTACCACCTTTTAGCAAGTCAACTGCTATGCTTCCAAGCGTAATAGCCTGTCTTTCTCTATCTTCGATAGAATAGGCTATTTTTAGCGCATTTGATAAGATTTTTTCTCCCTTTTCAATTTCACCAGCCTTTGCTAATTCAATTGCTATGGTTCCAAGCGCATAAGACTTATATCTTCCATCTTCGATAGAATTAGCTATTTCCATTGCTTTTTCAATTTCCCCACCTTTTAGCAACTCAACTACTATGATTCTATACAAATAAGAATCCCAATTTGATTTTGGATCTATAAAATTAGCTATTTTCAGTGCTTTTTCAATTTTATTATCCTTCGCTAATGCTTCTGCTATGTTTGCAAGCACATAAGACTTCCAATTTGATCTTATCTCTAAAGAATTAACTATTTCAAGAGCTTTTTCAATTTGATCAGCCTTCACTAATGCAATTATTACGGAAGCACGTGCACGATACTTCGTGTTGACATGTTTGATAGAATTAGCTAATTTTAACGCTTTTTCAATTTCACCAGCCCTTGCTAAATTCTCTGCTATTGAGTAAAAAACATAAGAATTATTCGGTACAGATTTGGCTATTGTTAATGCATTTGATAAGATTTTTTCTCCCTTTTCAATTTCACCACCTTTTAATAATTCACTCGCTATCATTCCAAGAGCTTCAGCTTTTACACTATCATCATTAATAAAATTAACAATATAGAGGATAGCCGCCAATCTTTCACTATAAGGTAACGTCTGTTGCGATTCAGATTTGTGTAATTGGAAGATAGAACATCCACTACTATCAATTGAGCCTTCTAATTCAGTAAGGTTATCATTGATTTTGCCGGACAATCCGACCATTTCATATCCTTTTGGATGATTTATCCATACCTTTGGTTGCAGATCAAAAAAACCGTCTTTTGAAAATTGACCAGTCAAAAAATAAGATCCCGATTTAGCCTTTGAATTTTGTTGAAGAGGATAAAAATTGTAAATAGCACTTATATCAGACGAAACTGTTAATATGTTTAAAGTCAGGCCAGTAACTTTTTGACCACATATATAATTACCTTCCCAAGCACCAGGAAAAACTTTGGAGTATTTTGTGAGGTCTGATTTAGATAAAACGTTTAAAACTTTAAAATCAGTAATATTAGCACCTATTTTAACAGCATAATGACCACCAATAAGGGGTTCTCTGGTTTTTAGATAATACATTTTATCGGCCAAAGGTTTTATCTGAAAATCATAAAACCTGTTAATAAGCCACATATTTTTTTTATCAATGGGTTTAGGCCCTTCATAAGAAGCAAGGACTGCATTAGTAGGAATTACCCGATTCGATAATTTAACTATTTTGATATCATTAACATCGTGTTCTCCATAAACGATGAAACCTTTTAAATCATTACTTGTAATTTGTATATTGGATAATCTTGATAAAAATATTTTTGTACTTGAATTAGCTTTGAGAGCCTTCCCAAATAACTCATCCAGGGAATTTAAATTATTAGATTTTGTTTTTTGTGGTTTTACATACCACCCTGTTGATCCAAGATTATTATTCTTATTCAATTCTAGAAAAGTCTCATCTTGTAATTTTATATAATTGCCAAAAAATTCAGGTAAGTTTGTTGCAAAAGACTCAGATATTACAAAAACAGATAAAAGAAAAACGATAGCGTATATTTTTTTCATCTCAAAGCTCCTTTTAGGAAAACAAATCCTGTTTTAGAATTCCCCTTTTTTATTACACATACAAGTAAGAATGTTTTTATTCTATTAAATTAAAGAGATCACCCAAAAATAATTTAAAACATTTATCTGTAATGCAATATCGAAATAAATTGTCTTTGTAAATAGGTAAAAATACCTTTTTTTGATGAAAAAAATGTTGCGAATCATATTTGGTTTGCTATCATTTTTATTTCAATATCAGAAGTCCTTAAGACTTTTCAGGCGACAAAGTGGCACGTAACGTGCTGAAATTACGTTGGCCGAAATCGTTAAATTGCAGTTTTGAAATCCATTAAGTATCATAATTAGAATTGCTGCTCTTCAAACTTTCATGAGTGAAATACAATTTTCACGCATGGATTCAATTGTAATCCCCATTTTCCCCTGAAACAATAAGCCGCAACTACCAAACTTTGGACTCCGACAAGGGAATGAGGGGGTTTTGCTTTGATTATTGAGTTGAAACGGCTTGAAAAGACAGACAAATGTATCATCGGATCTCTACAAATAGATGATCTTGCAGCGTACTCCACACTTGAAAATCCAGACCTTGAAAACCAGCGTTTTATATCTTGTGTCCCACCTGCCACCTACCTTTGCCGTCGCACCACATCACCCAAATTTTGCGAAACCTTTGAAATATTAGTTCCTGACCGGGATCATATCCTTTTCCATGCCGGAAATACTGCAAAAGACACATCCGGGTGCATATTGATAGGGAGCCATACCGGGTGGCTGAATGGAAATAGGGCGGTGCTGAGTTCACGCAAAGCTGTTAAGCGGTTCATGGCTGCCCTGGCAGAGATTGATTCTTTTACCATAAAAATCACAGAGGATTTCGGTAATGACGATTCTTGATATTTCTTTTCTTGCCGCAGCCGAGGCCAGTCCGCCAGTTGTTACTACATCAATATCAAACCCGCTTGATGCCAATACCGTTTTTATGGGCGTGGGGTTCCTTTGTCTGGGCGCCATGGTATCTGTCCTGGGATGGTTTTTAAAAAAGCAGCTGGAAGAAATTTTAGCTGCGCAATCGAACATTGTCCGTGCACATCAGTCTTGCCGGGATACGTTGCAGGATCGTTTTGCCGACAAGAAGAATACTTCAGATCATCTTAAAACACTCTATAGCAGGACTGACAAGCACGCAAT
>CAYWGN010000275.1:0-6462 GCA_964457495.1 uncultured Desulfobacula sp. | reverse complement strand
TTTGGCTGAATCTTTCGCAAAGCCGTAAAAATTTCCCACCCGTCCATGCCCGGCATGGTAAGATCGGTGATCACACAGCGGATTTCTTCCCGATGCTGGGCAAACAATTCTAATCCCTCAATTCCATCTGCCGCCTCAAGGACAGAAAAACCAAGACGTTTGAGTATGGCCCCTATCATTTTACGCACAAGATCCTGATCATCTACCAGCAATACTGTACCATGTTGTTCTATATTATTCGTTCCCCTTGCCTTTTCAGACTGCTGGGGAAGCTCATCTGTAGATAGCGGCAAAAATATGCGGAAAGTGCTCCCATTGCCCTTCCGACTCTCGACGCTAACGGCACCCTTCCATGTTTTTACAGTTCCCAGGACTACCGGTAGTCCCAAACCCCGTCCAGTGAATTTCGTGGTAAAAAAGGGGTCAAAGATTTTGTCTATATCCTGATCAGATATTCCGCATCCTGTATCCTTTACTTCAAGGCAAACAAAAATATCAGCATCAAATTGCCAATCGATAGGCGCAATGTGAATTTTAGGAATATCAGATGCCGGTATGGTTTTTATTTTCAGTGTAATCTCACCCATACGATCGCCAATAGCTTCCACACTATTGGCAATAAGATTGGTCAGAACGATTTGAATCTGATTTGAATTAGCTGCAACAACAGGTCCCGAGACCATAAAATCTGTTTCAAGGATAATGTTTTTTTGTATGGTATCATTAAGCAATGGTAAAATGTGACGGCAGACTTCGGAAAGATTAAGAACTTCCAGCTTGATTGTGCTTTGGCCGAGATAAGTCAACATCAACCCACTGATTTCCGATGACCGTTGGGCAGCCTCGATGGCTTCATTCAGGAATCCATGAATTTCTGTATCACCCGGCAAATCATCCAGGGCCAACTCCAGGTTACCCAGCACAACGCTGAGCTGGTTGTTGAAATGATGGGCGATAGCACCAGCCATACGGCTTAGGCTTTCAGCTTTCTCGAACTGGGTGAGCTGCGCCTGGAGTTTATCCCGCGCCTCCGCCGCCCGCTTCCGCTCGGTGATGTCCTGAATGAAGCCCAAAACCTTGAAGGGATTTCCTTCTGCATCCTTTTCAATCTGCGCGATCGAAACTATTTCTCTTGGAGGGCTGCCGTCTGCTGGGTAAATTGAAAATTCAAGATTATATTCCTGTCCTTTATTGATCAGGTTGATGAGAGCCTTATGTACCCGCTCACTCTCAGGAATACAGGCTTCAAAGATCTCAAGGGACAAACCGCCGGCCACAGGGGGGAGGCCGTAGATTCGGGACCCTTCAGCGGACGCCCAGATTTTCCCCGTTTCGAGGTTATAAATCCAGGACCCGGTTTTACCAAGTTCTTGAGCAACTAATAACTGTAATTCGCTTTGCCGGAGTCCCCGCTCACTCTCTCTTAACTCTATCGTCCTTTCCTCAACCTGCCGCTCCAGACTCTCATTACTCTTTTTTACCAGTTGGAATTGATCTGTCAGTGAATTCGCCATCTGTTTGAAGTTGTCGATCAACTGAGTTGTTTCTTCAACCCGACTTTGTGGCCACTCGATTTCCTTGCCATCCATCGCCAGTCTGACCGGGAGTTCATGGGTGATCTGGTTGAGCCTCTCCAGGGGAATAGCAACCCTCCGGCTCAGAATTTCAGCCAACCCCAAGGTTGCAAGCAGCAGGACAAACAGTGCTAAGAACTTGTTTGTATATTCATTAAAGAGTGAATCCTGGTATGGTGCTATAGGCTGATCAAGAATCAGGGTCCATTCTGCCTGGTCGCCGATGGTCATTAGGGCACGGTAGTGTGACTTTTCCCAGCGCTCAATTGCTGGAGTATTTGGATCAAGCTTAGGATTATATTGATTTAGATCATCATCAGCCTGGATGGTGATGCCATTTCCATAGGCAAAAGGCTTCATCACCGTTTGATCGCTGTGGTTGGAGGTGATCACAACCCCCTTTTGGTCGATCAAGGTGTACAGTAAATCGGTTTTATTTGCACTTCCGAGAATTAGCGTCTCCAGTTGATCAAGATTCAGAACACCATTGATGTACCCTGAAAACTCGCCATTTTTTAAAATTGGGGTGAGCATAATTGCTGCGGGCGTGGGCGAATTTATGCGTGCCATCACCACTTCGGCGAGCATGGGCTTGAGAGTCTGACTGAGCTTTGGGATATAGGGACGCTCCGCGAACTTTTTACCGACATTGGGTTTACCAAAATCATCGATCAGCGGTGAGTAGGCCATGACTACAGAGTCGTTGCTTCGCATGCCGATGCGCAGAAAATTGACATCGGCAGCGCGGGCCTGATCTAGCCGGGGTTGCAGTTGCTCTGGTGGCATGATGGCAGCCATGGTGGCCAGGTTGACAATGATCGAGGTTCTATTCTCCAGCCAGGTATTGACAATAAGCGCCACCTGCTGGCTTTCTTGCATAAGAGATACACGAATAAATTGATCCGTTCTGGCAAAATCGCTGCGGCTGCTTAGCGCCAGCATGATCAGAGTGGGGCAGAGCACAAAAAATGCAATCAGATTGTAAATATTCTCGCGATAAGAGGTCAGCTCGGTGCTTTTCCCGAGGTTAAAACCGCTATAGATCAAACGGGCAATCAACGCATTGACGATGCCGTTCACCGCCTGTTTGGCCATGACCAGGTAGGAAGTACCAAGGGGGAGCTGCATGACAAGGTGATAAAACAGGAAGATTAGCGGCATGCCAACAAAGAGCCAGTAGAGGGTGTCCGCCAAAACCAACCCCATTTTACGCCGTTTCATCAACATGCTGACAACCGCGACTTCGGCCGTCAAGACGATAATTGCGTAAGGATGGCTCCAGAGAATGTAGGTGTAACTGGCAATCAGGGCAGCGGCCACAACCCCTCGGCCAAGGCCGAAGTATTGGAGCACAAGCATGGCAAAAATACTGCCAAAGAGAAAATCGACATTGAGAAAGAGTTCAAATTTGAAGTAATTACCCGCGAGTCCGGCGGTAATCAGGAGGATGAGAAGGGGAATCCCGAAAAGGTATTTAGAAAAATCTCTGGCCACAGATGGTCCTCCTCCTTCAACAGATAGGAACTTGCTTTTTGTTAACCAAACCATAAAAATCCTCTGAAATCTGAAATAGTAGCCCCAATCTGATGCTGTCACAATATATTGTATCCATATCAGATATAACAAATTTAAGACAAGAAAAAAAAATCAACTCCAATACGTCTCGGTTTTTTTATAAACTTCTCCGAACACCACATATGGTATGGGTTGTTTTTTAGGAACTGTTGGCGAAATTAAACTTTATGAGAACAAGCAAAATAAAATGAACCAATTTCCCAATAAAGTTAATTGGAGTAAGGGGATTTTTGTTCACCTTCCTGAGAAACCATTTTTTAAAATTCCCTGAAAATATTTTTTATATTCGTGTAATACGAAAGAATGGCTTGTGATAGTGTTCCTGACTCATATATTATAATCTGATAATAATTTTGATATAAAAAATGAAGGGGCCGAGTATGAGTCGGCCCCTTCATGGAAAGGAACTAAGCTGTAAAACAATGAAGGCACCCAAAATGAAAAGAAAAAAGGGTAACTTATGTTTTACAATTTAATTCAATAATAACAGTGGAGGTGCCCGTGAAAGCACATATTCTGTTATTACGCATTACAATATCATAAGTAATTTCGATTGTATATTAGGGTAAACCCTTAAAAATGACTTTTTTTTTAAGATAACGCTGGCCGGCACCATCAAGATTAAAGATGCCGTATGGGAAACAAGATTAGTAATTCACTCATTCCCTGGAAAGACTTCTTCATATTTCCATTTTTTACTGGTTGATGATTCCTCGGCATTCAATCCATTAATAATTTTGTTTTTTGTCACTTGAGTAGATTGAATTAGCATTCGTTCGAGTTGACTGATAACTGTGGTGCTTACATTTGATAACTTGGAAAGATTTGTAATGGTCAGTCCACGTTCAACTCGAATTTTTTTTAGATAATTTTCCACAACTGTCCATAATGTTGAAAAGTTTAATGTGGGGGAAACAGGCTGCACTTGAATTAACAACTACAGCCTGAATGAATTTTAAAATTGTTTATTTTACAGCACCTTTTAATGCTTTTCCCGGGACAAATTTAGGTATATTTTTTTCAGCAATGTTTATTTCTTTGCCTGTTTGGGGATTCCTTCCTTTTCTGGCTTTTCTGTTAGCTGTTTTGAATGTTCCAAAACCAACAAGTGTAACAGAGTCATTACCTGAAAGAGCTTCTGTAATTGATTTAATTGTGCAGTCGACAGCGGCTTTTGCATCTTTCTTACTGCTAAGTACTTCAGAAACCTTGTTAATTAAATCTGCTTTGTTCATTTTGATCGCTCCTTTTTTAAAATTTTATCAGTTTTTTGAAAACAACTTCACTCTATCATTAGACCTGTGGTCTTTCGTCCCTTCTTCACAAAAGATTTAGCTTTGTCCTATATTTTCAATTGATTATGTTCCTTACTAACTTTGCAGTGACTCGTCAATGCCGATGGGTAAAAAATACCTTTTTCAGGAAAAATTTTATAGGTAACAACCTTTAGTTTTTAAAATTTTTTCTATTATATGGGAAAGAGCCAATATTAAACCGATCAAGTTCATTTTAACATAATTGGAGATTATCATAAACAGTGGGTAACGCTTTTATAAAAAATAATCCCCAAGAAAATCTCCCTGGGGATGTTATTTTTTTACCACCCAGATGCTTTATTAATCAAACTGTACAGCATTTCAGCGGTTGGATGCAAATACCTGGTGCTTATTGTTTTCTGTGTGTCACCTAATAAACGGGCAACATGATCCAGGTCCATTTTAAAATTATAACGCAAATTGGTTGCAACATAATGCCGGAAGGTATGAGGTCCACGTCCATCCCCCTTTGTTTTAAGACCAAGGTCTTTAAGCATGTTGTCGATTATTTTATAAATCATATTTTTCCCAGGGAATATTTTTTTAAATGAATCTTTTTCAGGGTTGGGAAAAAATTCTTCCAGATGCTTGCCTATATAAATTGCTGTTTCAGGTGTGAAAAAAACAGGCCTTGGTGTCGTTTTTGACCAAGATAAAAGGATAGCGTTTTCTTTAAGTTTTATATCGCCAACACAGATGTTGGCAATCTCATTTATCCTGGCACCGGTTTCACACATTAAGCGAACGAGCAAATGCTTGTTTTTCCTGCCGAGGGATCTTGTATGTGTGTTTGATATGATACCCATGGAAACTGAATAATAATTTTGTAATGGTTAAATAGGATTGAATGGTGTATGCCGATACATTTCTTAGCTGGAGAAACTCACCAAAGCTGTCCATATTTCCCATAAAATTTTCATTGAGTTTGGTGATCTTATTTTCTTTGCAAAAAGGTAACAATTTTTTTCTAATGACAGCATTATACAAAGCTTTTGTACTGTCTGCTAAAGCCATAGTATTTTGAGATTCAAAATACTGGTTCATCTGATTTTCAACTTCCGGTAAATGTGAAATAGACATTTCATGCCCCCTTGGTATATGGGTTGTTGTTATGGCGCTGCAGATATGTGAATATCTTTCAGGGCCGGTCTATTTGCACAATTAAAGATTTTTTAGCAGAAAGAAACAGGGAACCAAAATTTTTTAAAAATCTGCCAAAATGGGATGAAATATATTATATCGTTTAATGTGGAAGGTTAGCTTATGACAAAGGTTTTTGTCCATATAGTTTAATAGAAAATGATAAAATATCATTCTTCTCACCACAAGATATAGGGTAGTTGATTTGTTTTTTTAAACTTTATTCTCATCCAATACTTCACGTATCTTCTGTGAAAGATCCTTCATCACAATCGGTTTTAATAAAAAGCCCTTAATACCCAGTGAAGCCGCCTTTTCTTCAGACATAGTTTCACTGAACCCGGTACAAAGCAATATGGGAATATCAGCTCGTAATTTAACAAATTCAGCCGATAGTTTGTCTCCTGGCATATTTGGCATTGCCATATCTGTTATGACCAAGTCAAATTTATCGGGACTATCTCGAAATGCTTCAAGGGCTTCAATGCTGCTTGTACGTGAAGTAACTTGATACCCCAGACGTTCCAGCATCCGTTTTTCCATTGTAATGATTGCGTCTTCATCATCTACAAGCAGGATGGTTTCAGTTCCATATTGTATTGTCTCATGAGTCTGGATACTGTGTTTTACAAAAGAACTTTTTTCTATGGGGAAATAAACATAAAATTGTGTTCCTTTACCAGGCTCGCTATATACCCGGACAGCGCCTCCCATACCTGCAACTATGCCATGCACCACAGAAAGCCCCATTCCGGTACCCTTGCCTATTGCCTTGGTGGTAAAAAATGGGTCAAAGATTTTTTGTGTTAACTTTTTATCCATCCCCATGCCTGTATCAACCACAGTTAAACACGCAT
>CAYWGN010000274.1:0-6540 GCA_964457495.1 uncultured Desulfobacula sp. | reverse complement strand
TGAGCGGGCACGTGACGAGGTAAAACATATTCTCGAAACCTATAAACCCCCTCAAATTTCAGACGAGGTACTCAAAAAAGTACGCACCATTATTGAAGGTGCTGAGGCTGATCTGGGAATCAAGGAATAATTCAACGCGTCTCAGGGCGCTTAGGATCGGAGATGAAATAAGTTGGACAAGAATTGCGATCCTTAGCCCTGAGACCGCAACAAACACGAAAAAGAGTAAGGAAATCAATAATGCGCATTTATGTGTGTGTCAAACATGTTCCAGACACAGCGGCAAATATTAATATTGTCAACAATCGTGAGTATGACAGAGGTGTAAAATATGTCCCCAACCCCTATGATGAATATGGCGTGGAAGAGGCGATCTCATTGGTGGAAAAGGCGGAAGAAGGTGAAGTAATTGCTGTATGTGTGGGAAATGAATCTGCGGCAAACACCTTGAAATCAGTCATGGCCATGGGGGTTCACCGCAGTATTCTGGTGAAAACCGATGAACAATTCCCCTCCAGTACTCTTATTGCAAAGGCCCTGGCAAAGGTGATTAAAGAAGATGGCCCAGGTGATCTTATTTTTATGGGAAAACAATCTGTGGACAGCGAAGGCATGCAGACTCCATACCACCTGGGAGCTGAGCTGGACCTTCCCGTTGTCACGGCTGTAGTGGCTTTTTCTTTAGAAGGCTCATTCGCTATTGTTCAGCGGGAAATCGACGGTGGCGTAAAGGAGTCTCTGACTGTCAAAACACCATGTATCATAGGTGCAACCAAGGGATTAAATGAACCCAGATTCCCCAAACTGCCCGATATACTCAAGGCAAAGAAAAAACAAATTAAATCCATTGATATTTCAAGCCTGGAAATTTTGGACAATGCAGGATACCAGCTCAAAAGCCTTGAACCCGTCAAAGAGCGATCCAATGCCAGAATCCTGGAAGGAACCACTGAGGAAATCGTTACCTCCCTGGTGAAAATTTTACGAGAAGAAGAAAAGGTTATTTAAGGAGAGCTCATGTCAAAAATAGGTGTATTCATAGAAACTGCGGATCAGGCTGTAAAAAAGAGTGTAGCAGGTGTGATTTGTGCAGCTTTACGGGGTGGTGATGTTGTGGGATTTGTCCTGGACGGACTTGCCGAAAAATACAAGGAGAGTCTTGGCGAATATGGTATCACTGAACTTGTGAACCTTGTTGCTTCGGACATTGATTTTTCAAAACAGCCTCAAGCAGCTGGAGAAGCCCTGGCCCAAGGGGTCAAAGCCTTTGGTGTAACCGCCCTTCTCGGAGTCTCCAGTTTCACAGGCAATGATCTTCTGGCCCGGGCAGCCATGGCTTTGAAAGCCCCCCTGGCCCTGGACTGTGTGGATGTTGATTTCACAGACACGTATGTCAAAAAATCCCATTTTTCAGGCAAGGCCATTGCCACCATTGAGATGACAGCCACTCCCTTTGTTATTGGTATCCGGCCAAATAGTTTTGATGCTATCCCAAAACCTGTGACCTGCACTGTTCTGGATCACAAAGTTATAGTCTCAACAGAGTATGCCATTACCATTACTGCCGTGGACAAGGCCGGTTCAGGCCAGAAAGATCTCACCGAGGCCAATGTCATTATCACTGGAGGTCGCCCCATGGGGTCCAGCGAAAATTTTAAACTCTTAGATGAGTGTGCCAAAGTTCTGGATGCAGCAGTAGGAGCCTCAAGAGCTGCCGTTGATTCAGGTTATGCACCCCATGCCATACAGGTGGGCCAGACCGGTAAAATCGTCAGTCCCAAGCTGTATATCGGATGCGGTCTCTCCGGTTCTGTTCAGCATTTTGCCGGCATGAAGACCTCTGACGTTATTGTTGCCATTAACACTGACAAGGATGCCCCTATTTTCACAAAATCCGATTACGGCATAATCGGTGACCTGTTTGAGGTGATACCTGCACTGACAAAGGCGTTGAAAAAATAGAGCAGACCATAACCCCCGACCATGTAGCGATATTTGATAAAATTAGGATAAAAAAATGATACCTGCCAATACCTTCTGCAACTCCAGCACGAGAAAACTACCCAGAATGAAAATCGTGGGAGATGGGGATCTTCCCAGAATCCATGAGGCCAGCATTGATATTCTGGAAAATACGGGGATTATCTTTGAACATGAAGAAGCCCTGGAAATTTTTAAAAACCACGGGGCAAAAGTGGAAGGGAAAACCGTGTTTATTCCCAGGCCCATGGCGGAAACAGCCATGGATCAGACACCTGCGGTCTATCGACATGTAGCAAGGAACAAACAGCAGTCCGTCACTATTGGGGATGGTATTGCACCTCACCCCAACCTGGGATCTGTCTTCTGTGAAGATATGGACAAAGGAAAACGTCGGGGACTTCTTGAAGACTATGCCAATTTTCAAAAACTTTCCCAGGCCAGTGACATAGTGAAGCTCACCGGGGCAATACCAGTGGCACCCAGTGATGTTCAACCATCTGAACAAGCGCTTTATATGCTTTATGAAACCATCAAACACACAGACAAACCTTTCATAGGAATCTCGACTAACGCTAAAAAAGCAGAAGAGTCCCTGAAAATGGTTGAGATGGTATTTGGTGAAAATTATCTTAATGACCACCATTGTGTCGGTGTCAGTACCACGGCCTTGAGTCCGTTGACATTTGGAACAGATACCCTTGATTCCATCATTGCCTATGCCAAAAAAAATCAGCCGGTCTTTATCATTCCCAGTGCCATGGCCGGTATAACTTCGCCCATGACGCTTTTTGGATCCATTGTCCAGCAGAATACTGAAATTCTGGCCGGTATCACCTTGATTCAGCTGATCAATCCAGGTGGCCCTGCAGTGTATTGCCCGGCATCCACCATGGCGGACATGAGAACTGCCATCTGCGTGTATGCACCGCCGGAACAATTTCTTATCAATTCCACCTGCCTCCAGATGGCCATTGATTTTTATAAGATTCCCACAAGGATCATGGCCGGCATGACCGATTCCAAGGAAGTGGATATCCAGGCAGGCTACGAAACCATGCAGAACATGTTGATGGGACTATTGGCAGGAGGTCACATGGTGGAACAGGTTTTTGGTGTTTTAGATGCCATCATGACAATCTCCTATGAAAAATTTATCATTGATGAAGAAATGATGAGCCGGGTGATAAGAATCTGCGAAGGAGTGGATACCTCAGACAGTGAAATGTCCCTGGATGTGATGAAAGAGACAGGACCCGGAGGCAGTTACCTGTCCCACCCAGACACCTTTAAACGGTTCAGAAACCAGTGGCTGCCCACGATTTCCTGCTGGACTTCCTATGACAAATGGGAATCCTCAGGAAAAGAAAGCGTTATGTCAAGGGCCAACAAAAAGTATAAAGAAATACTTGAAAACAGTCCTGATATGATGATCTCAAAGGATCTGGACAGGGATCTTATGGCCTACATGAAAAAGGTAAGGGGAATGTATTAAATCTCTGTACCTATGGCCATCAATCGTCCACCTGCGGCGGAATCAGGACAAAATTGCCCACATGATTCTTCCTGAGGAATTCTCGCTGTGCGTCTGCAATCCGTTCCAGCGGAAATATCTTTGCTACAAGCGGCTGCAATTCTCCTCGTTGGATGTAAGAAATAAGATTTGGAAAAACGGGCTCGTCCCATGAAGTACAGCCTATCAGTTTAAGATCCTTCAGATAAAATGTGCGCATGTCCAGGGTCACTAATGGTCCTCCGATCGCCCCGGATGACACGTATCTTCCCCCAGGCTTAAGAACCTTTAGCAAGCCTCCAAAAGCTGGCCCCGCAACGTTGTCAATAATAACATCCATAGAGTTCTCGCCGAGGCAGGCAACAACATCATCATCACGATCAATAACATGATCCGCCCCAAGGGAAAGAACCTTTTCCATCTTTGCTTTTGCCGCAATCGCTGTCACGTTGGCGCCCCTTCGCTTAACCAGCTGCATGACTGCTGAGCCGACACCGCCGGACGCTCCCGGGACCAGAACATTTTCTGTCTTGCTTACTTTTCCGCGATGGACCATATTTTCAGCAGTTCCGTATGCGCAAGGGATCGTAGCAAGTTCGGCATCGCTCCAATCGCATTTCACTGCAAACACTTCCCCGGCAGGAACTTTGACAAACTGGGCAAATGCCCCGTCGAAATCAGAGCCCATCCAGATGTTTTCAATGGAGTTAAAATCGAACTTACGAATGCAGGCTCTCACGAGTACGCGAGACCCAATGGTGCTTTGATCCCCATCAGGTGCTACTGCAACAATACGGCCACAACAATCTGTGCCCTGGATGAATGGGAATGGTGTTGTCTCATTCCAACCTCCATCTTCCTTTGCCGTCGCTTGTTGTTCTTCGGCAACTGCTGCATCTTCTGTCCCTGTTGAAACCGAGGAAGAGTACCAGCCGATGCGGGTATTTATTTCAGTATTGTTGACCCCGGCTGCAAGGACCTGCAGCAGAACTTCGCCCAGCTCAAGTGTTGGACGTCTTACCACGCGGCACTGAAGTTTGTCATATCCACCATTGCCGACGGTTATGACAGCCTTCATGGTTTTTCTTAAATCCTTTGGATCAAATCGGTCTTGTTTTGGATCCTTATCCCACGGCGTTCTCATGCCGAATCTTCCTTTTATTTTTATTTGTTTTTACGGGTAAAGGCTTTTAAGCCTTTACCCGTGTTAGATTAGTCCTTGATTCCCAGTTCAGCCTCAGCACCTTCTATAATGGCGCGTACTTTTTTGAGTACCTCGTCTGAAAGTTGAGGGGGTTTATAGGTTTCGAGAATATGTTTTACCTCGTCACGTGCCCGCTCATAGGCGTCCTTGGAGCCAGCCTTTTCCCATCTGGGTCTCATCCTTCGATCCATCAATTTAGGACTTGTGGTCAACCGCATGTGCTTGAAAGTGGTTTCATGGGCAAGATAATCCTTAAAGGGTCCGATCTCCTTGATCGTATCCAGAGAAAGGGTTTCATCATTGACCTCAATACCTCTCACCGTTCTTTTTATTAATCCGGCAACCTCATTGTCCAATACCAGTTGTGCCAGGTCAAAAGTAATTCCCATCTCCAGCATTCCCGAACCGTAAATAACGTTGCACCCTGACAACGCTGGCAAGAGACCGGTGATGGTTTTTTCGTGACCCGACTGGTAATCGGTAACTTTGCTGTCGCCCTAGCCACCGGCGGCAAAAACAGGCAGGCTGTAATACCTGGCAAGTCTCGACACTGCGGCATTGATCATGGCCGTTTCCGGTGATCCAACCGTGGCTGTGGCCTGCTTTAAGTCCAGAGGGCAGGTGGAACTGCCATAAATAAAGGCAGCTCCTTTTTTAACCAGCTGACTCAATACAAGACTGGACAGCACCTCGGCATTCTGTTGCACAAGGGTTCCTGCAATATGGATGGGAGAGGAACCGCCTGACATGGCCATGCCGATGCAGTTGACCCCCATTCCGTTCATGGCTGCCTCAATGATTATGTCACAATGGTGGGAGGACAGCTTCAAAGGACTTATGGGACAGGTTACAAAGGTAAGAAAGGGTCTTTCCCTGAATTTATCTTCGCCTCCGGCAATGGCCCAGCACATTTCTATAATTTTACCGCATTGATACCGATCCACTGGCCCAAGCCAGTGGTGCTTGGTGGTATTGGTCAAAGAGGCTTCAGCATTGTGCAGGGCCTGGACAGCATGGTGTTTGTCATGGGAGAGCATACACCGTTCATAGGTTTCAATATTTTCCAGGTAATCAATTAGCCGGGAGGCCATTTCAACATCATTTTTGGTGGTTTCCCGGTGTTCTCCCGTATAGGGATCCACAAACATGATCCCTTCGCCAAAGTTGGTAAAGGTTACCCTGTTGGCCTCCAGCACCACATCGCTTTCCGGTATCCTGCCATAGGCGTGAAAGGTATCCGGGGCCGAATTGATGGATTCTTCCACCAGATAATTCGGAAAGGTGACCACCTTATTTGATTCATTAACATTGGCGCCGCCAATTCTGAAAATTTCCCTGGCTTCTTCACTTTCCACGTATAAGCCCGTGGTTTTCAGTATTTCAAGGGTCCCCAGATGAATCTCATATAATTCATCCTCGGTGAGGACATTGAGACTGAAGCCGCCGCTTTGTAGCTTGCCCGACTTGATAGGTCGCTTCATCTTACACTCCTTTTTAATATGCCATTATACAAAACATCTTTTGTGCAATCTTAACCTATTCCTTGACTTATTTTTCCTCAAGATCATAGGGTGTTTTAAATGAATAGCGATAGGGTATTTTTTATTTTCCATCTCAATTTCATAATGACCATCCATGATCCAATTTATTACCCATGTCATTTTATATTGAAAAAGTAAACAATTAGGTAAAAATAGTCAATATGTTGTAACCTGATTTTACCTGAAGTTGCCCTGAGTGTTAAAAGAATTCTACTTTCGAAATAGATTTTATAAAAATCCTAAGTCGTGTGTTGATTGCCTCTTTATCCTGGCTAAAATTTCCTGATTATTTTAAACAGATT
>CAYWGN010000273.1:0-6547 GCA_964457495.1 uncultured Desulfobacula sp. | reverse complement strand
AGGCTTTCCATCGACCTGATGCCCGATATCACGTACCCGACGCTTAGCATTTCCACTGATTACGAAAACGCCAGTTCCGAGGAAGTCGAAGAGTTGATCACCCGCCCGGTTGAGGAGGCAATGAGTGCAGTACCCGGAGTAGAAGAGGTTACCTCGGTCTCTGCTGAAGGGCGAAGCAGTGTTCGGGTTACTTTCTCATGGGGTACTAACCTTGATGAAGCAGCCAACGATATTCGAGAACGTCTGGATCGCGTCATTCCACGCCTTCCGGAAGATAGTGATCGACCAAGACTGCGGAAGTTCGACCTTGCGTCTTTTCCGATTTTAATCATGGGAGTATCCAGTGACCTTGAACCTATCCGGGTAAGAGAAATTATTGACAATCAGGTGAAAAATCGAATCGAACGTATCCCAGGGGTGGCTTCTTTGGATATTCGAGGTGGGCTGGACCGGGAAATCCATGTCAATCTGAATGCGGAAAAGGTAAAAGCCCTGGGACTTCCCATTGATCAACTTATAAACCGTCTCAAGGAAGAAAATATCAATCTTCCAGCCGGTACCATCGAACAGGAGCTGCTCGATGTTACCATTAGAACTCCTGGGATTTACACTAATTTAGATGAGCTGCGAAATACGGTAGTTGCCATGCGGGAAGGGGTGCCCATACAACTAAAAAAAATAGCTACTGTAGAAGATGCCTGGGAAAAAGTAACCCGGATTGTACGGATAAACGGCAAGCCGGGTGTGCGCCTTTCGATCAACAAACAATCAGGGAAAAACACTGTGGAGATAGCAACCGGGGTACTCAAAGAGATCGAACAGATCAACCGAGACATCCCCCAGATTCATATAATTCCCATTATCGACTCTTCAGATTATATCAAACGCTCTATAACCAATGTGGGCACAACCATCCTCTATGGCGGAGTGCTGGCCATATTTGTGCTGTTGTTTTTTCTTCGTAACATTTCCAGCACTGCCATTATTGCCACCACGATTCCAATATCAATGATTGCCACCTTTTCTTTGATGTATTTTAACGGGTTTACGTTGAACCTGATGACCCTCGGTGGTCTCGCTCTTGGCATCGGTATGCTGGTGGACAATGCCATTGTGGTGCTGGAAAATATCTTTCGGCTCAGGGAATCGGGTCAGGAACCTGAATCAGCTGCAATAAAGGGCAGTCAGGAAGTGGTGGCTGCGGTTATTGCAAGCACATTGACCACGCTTGTCGTATTTTTGCCGCTTGTTTTTGTGCAAGGCATGTCCGGAATTATGTTTAAACAGCTTGCATACGTTGTGACTTTTTCACTGGGTTGCTCCCTGGCAGTAGCTCTGACGCTGGTGCCCATGCTGGCATCCAGAGTCGGCACTACTGTTACACTTAAGAAAGCGGCCGGTAGTACTCAAGGCTGGAAGATATCTCATATATTGGACCGTTTTTTTGTTAGTTTGGAAAATGATTACATAAATTTACTTAGTTTTGCTATCAACCATCGGGGGTTGATATTAGGAAGCGTATTGCTGGTGTTTTCAGGAAGTCTTTTTTTGATTCCGCTGGTGGGTGTTGAGTTGATGCCTGTCGCTGATGAGAGCGAAGTACGGGTTAATGCAGAGATGGCAGTCGGCACAAAGTTGTATTTGGTAGATAAGACCTTTCAAAAGATTGAAGACATCGTAAGACAAGAGGTGCCGGAGATCAAAAACACAGTATCATATATCGGAGGTTCCTCCTGGCGGGCACAGGGAACCAATACCGGTGAAATGCGGATTGCGCTGAAACCCGTCAAAGAACGAAACCGATCCAGCGAGGAAATAGCAGCAGACCTTCGCAAAAAACTTATTTTTATGCCGGGAGTTACAATACGTACAAGTGCCGGCCAGGGACTATTCTTGCTTAAAATAGGCACGGGGGGAGATGAAAAAGTTCAGGTGGAAGTGCGCGGGCATGATCTTGAAACATCCGACGTCCTGGCCCATAAGGTTGAAGAGATCATAGGGGATGTGGCCGGTATAACCGATACCAGAATAAGCAGGGAGACCGGAACTCCGGAAGAGCTTATTGTCGTGGACAGGCAAAAGGCCGCTGACATGAAACTTTCCGTATCCAGGATTGCCAATATGCTGCAAACGGTGCTTTCCGGGACATCTGCCGGCAACTACAGGGAAGGGGGAAACGAGTATAAAATTCGGGTAAAAATTGAGGGTTCTGAGAAAAAAGAGCTGCGAGATATTCTGGACCTTCCCATTATCAATACCGATGGAGAGCCGGTAGTCCTCCGAAACGTAGTTGATGTTCATCCCAGGCGCGGGCCCGTGCTTATCCAGCGCAAAGACCAGGAACGCGTGGTCTATGTAACGGCCAATATCAGCGGCCGGGATATGGGCTATATTTTGGAAGATATCCGGGAGGGCTTGCAATCCGTGCCTGTACCCAGAGATTTCAACATCATTTTTGCTGGAGATTATGAAGAACAGCAGAAATCCTTCCGCGAACTTTTGATGAGTTTTGTGCTGGCGCTGGTGCTGGTATATATGGTACTGGCATCACTCTATGAGTCGCTGAGATATCCCTTTGTGGTGATGTTTTCCGTACCCCTTGCGGTTATCGGAGTGATCCTGATGCTATTTTTTACAGACACCACTTTTAATATTCAATCCTATATCGGTTGTATCATGCTGGGCGGCATTGCGGTGAATAACGCCATCTTGCTTGTGGATCACATTAACTTGCTGCGGCGACGAGATATGCCGGTTCAAGCAGCCATTATAGAAGCCGGTAAAAGACGTCTCAGACCTATTCTTATGACCGCTACAACCACTATTTTGGCCATGACACCATTGGCTGTCGGTATAGGCGAGGGCGGCGAAGCCCAGGCACCAATGGCCAGAGCTATCATAGGCGGACTGATCAGCTCGAATCTGATTACTCTTATTGTGATCCCTACAATCTATGCGCTCTTTGAACGAAAGAAAATGAAATCTGAGACCTATACAGTTATAGAGCCCGCTGAGCGCAAACTCCGGGAGGCTATTAGCGAGGAGCTGACATGATGGCAATTTCCTGCTTTCGAAAATTATTTATAAGGCTGTTTATTTTGAGTTTTTTTCTTTTGCCGATATCCTGTGTGATTTCTAAAGACGTATGGATCGCAGAGGATTTAATCCCGTCGGACGTGTACAGTGAAAAGGATATGCCAGCAGCAGTTGAAATCAAGCCCATATCCAAACAAATCATAATTCTTCCTGAAAAAGGTCCGCTTAAAATTACTGTAGAAGATGCCATTCTTATGGCTCTTGAGAACAACCGTTCGTTGTTAGTGGAGCGGATTAATCCTTTTATTCAAAAAACTTTTGAGGATCAGGAACTGGCTGTGTTCGACCCAATTGTAAGCGCAGGGGTCTCTATCCAGCAAGATGATAGCAAGACGCTGAACCAGTCAGGAAGCTATGCTGATAGTTCGGCAAACGATGCTTTTGCCGGAAGCCTCTCTCTTAAAAAATTTTTCCCCACCGGTACATTTGTGGAAGTTGCGGCCGTCACACAAACTACAGACTCGGACCAATATAGTGAACAATACTCCTCCACCCGCTTGGGACTATCGGTAACACAGTCACTTCTTCAAGGGTATGGAACGGATGTGAACCTGGCTTTGCTTCGTCAATCACAACTCGAAACAGACATTACCCAATATGAGCTTCGTGGATTTAGCGAATCATTATTGGCACAGGTTGAAACCACCTATTGGGACTATGCGCTTTCCCAGCGGCAGATGGAAATTGTAGAGGAATCGCTTAAGCTTGCCAGGCAGCAGATAACAGAGACCGAAGAGATGATCAAAGTGGGGGCCACAGCAGAAGCAGAGCTTGCTGCAGTACAGGCCGAAGTTGCTGCACAGCAGCAGGGGCTGATCGATGCTAAAAGTACTTTGGAGTCTAACAGACTCCGGCTTATCCGGTTGCTTAACCCTTCAGGGGATAATCCCTGGGAAAGAGACATCACTCTTTTGCATCCACCAACATTGCCGGAAATAAAATATGATGAAGTCGGGGCGCATGTAGCAGTAGCTCTAAGGATGCGGCCGGAGATGAACCAGGCAAGGATAGATATTCAAAAAAACGACATTGAAATCGTTCGAACCAAAAACGGACTGCTTCCCAAAATGGATCTTTTTATTACCCTTGGGAAAACCGGATATGCTGACTCCTTTTCAGGGTCTGTGAATGTAATTAAGGAAGACAGCTATGACATGATGGTGGGACTCAACTTTGAATACCCTGTCTTCAACCGCAATGCCAAAGCGCAACAAAGAAGAGCACTTCTTAGTCGAGATAAGGCTGAGATGGCATTAGACAATCTTAAGCAGATAATTGAGCTTGATGTCCGAAATGCTTATATTGAACTTAATCGCACAAAAGAGCAAATTTTTGCAAGCACTGCAACAAGAAAGTTTCAGGAAGAAAAACTGCGGATTGAAACGGAAAAATTCAGGGTGGGCCGCTCCACTAATTTGTTTGTGGCTCAGGTCCAGCGTGATCTTCTCGCAAGCCGTATCAATGAAGTGCAGGCTGTAGTTAACTACCTTAAAGCTATCGTATATTTCTACCGGCTGGAAGGCTCTCTTCTGGAACGTAGGGGTATAAGTACCCCCGGTCTCAACCTGTTGAATATTCTACAAAGAACAAATTAGTCTTCAACCTCTTTAATGAATCTTTTTCAAGGTCAGGAAAAGATATTTTTAGATGGTCAAATAAGTTTTGAAACCATTTTTGACCCCAGATCAAAACTTTGCAAAATGAATTTTTTTATGTCTAAATACGGCATACCCACAGAGAGGGATTTGATTGAAGCATAGTATTAAACAACCTTGTTGACCAAAATATTGTCATAAAGAGTGCTATAAATTCAATTTATAGCAACTTGATTTCAAGAGATTCTAAAAAGTAATTTTTCAGGTTTTGAGCAAAGTCTACTGTATCTCCAATTATGTAGCGAGTTTATTTTGTAGCGTGATTTTCTTCTAATGATTTTTTAAAAGATGTATTTTCTTGACTCTTAGTTTCAAAGATATAATTGAAATTTTTTATTGTTTTGCATTATTATATGTTTTATTATAATTTTATTCATTCTCACTTTTGCTATAAATGTTACCGAAGGAGAAAATTATGTTGAAAATAAATTTAAGGGCAAACTTGTTTTTTCTGGCTTTGCTGTTTTGGGTAACGGGAAATGCCTTAGCAGTGGAGTTCAGTTTTGATCACGAAAATTACAACCTACATGTTTTTACCTTGACGGTGACTACTGACAGTGTACTTACAGTCACTCCCACATTCCCGGCAGGGGCTCAAGGGCGCCTGGCCATGTCAGTTATCGATTATGAGGATACAATCACCTCTAATAATCTAATGGTCTGGCAAGAGACTTACTGGGAGTCGGAGTCAGGGGTCACATCTGATCCCTTCCCGGTGAGGGCCGGAATCTACACTTTCAAGGTGCAGGATATTTTTACTGAATTCGGAGTTGGTAAGTCTGTCTTCCAGGTCACTATTGATGGCGTGACCTCCAGCAGTACCAACGAGCCGGAGAACGATATGGAAGCCACCGGCATTCCTCTGGTCTACGGCATGGAGTATAGCGACAGTATCGGCTTTAAAGGCATTATCTATTTACCCACCTATAATGGCGCTTATGACGATTGGTCTGATAATTATGTGTTCACCGCCACTGAAAATGGTGACCTTTTGGTTACCCTCCTAGTTAATGATTTCAATTCCGGCTATCCCTATCAGTACGACTATCTAGGTTTGTGGATTAAAGACATGCCCAACGGCTATAGCTCCAAAAGCCTGATCAAAGACCCTATCGATGCCAACGGCACCTATTACAGTGATCCATTTCCGGTGACAGCCGGAACCAAGTATAAAATTGTTATTTCAAAAGGCGGCTCCAGTTGGGCCGCATACTCTCTGGACACCAATTTTACCAGTACATCTCAAACTACGACTCAAACATGGTACATGGATTATGATGGCGATGGATACGGTGATTTGACTATTTCGACAACTGGAGCAACTCAGCCATCTGGATATGTATCAGACAACACTGATTGTAATGATAATGATGCGACAATCCATCCAGGGGCCACAGAAATAGCTGGTGACGGCCTTGACCAAGATTGTGATGGTAGTGACTTGGCTGGATCAACTGGAACAGATCAAATTTCCCTTTTAGCCCCATCCGATAATGAAACAATAAGTTTTGGTACTTCTGGTGGTAAAGTCACATTTTCCTTCAGCAAAGTAGCCAATGCAGCCAAATACATACTTCATCTTGATTTAAATGATATTTTAAATGATATTTCGTTTGCAATTCCTGTAGAACTTATTCCGCCAGGTGTCACCAGCAGCGATCCCTGGGGCGGCACAACCAGTTCAACCCCCGGATTTTCCGAGACTTTCATCGGTATGGTCTTTGAACTGTCTCTTGATACTGCCACCTGGGATGTTATGGCATTATATGATATTAAATGGGGTGTTGAAGCATATG
>CAYWGN010000272.1:0-6550 GCA_964457495.1 uncultured Desulfobacula sp. | reverse complement strand
ATATATTTTGAAAATTTTGTCCCTTTTCTGTCTATTTTATTGCGGCAATTAACAAATGGAATCCTCCATAGTTGGACCGCTGTTAATGTTGTCTGCCGCAGTCTTGTTCACCTTGATGAGCACCCTTGTGAAGCTCATGCCCCAGGGATATACCGTATGGCACTTGGGGTTTGTCCGGTGTTTCGGCGGTATGGTGGTATTACTTACCTTTTTTGCGAATAAGAAAAATCCTTATAAAGGCCACAATACTCCCTTGCTCATCCTTCGGGGGGCTTTTGGGGCTATAGCTTTTTTTGCGGTGGTTACGGCCGTGCGCATTCTGCCCATCTCAACAGCTATTGTTCTGTTCTATTCCTACCCCTTGTTTGCCGCTCTTTTTGGAGTTATGATTTATAAGGAAAAGATCTCTCTCTACCAGGCGGGATGTATGGCCTTTTTAATTGCAGGTGTGGCGGTTCTCTTTGATTTCCAGCTCACGGGAAATGTTTATGGCCAGATCATGGCCATTGCAGGGGCTTTCTTTGCAGGGATTACCGTCACCCTGATTCGGTCCTTGATGGAAAAAAATGGGCCTGTGATTATTTATCTTTATTTTTGTACTGTGGGGACACTTTTGACCCTGCCTAAATTTCTCATGGAACCTA
The DNA here is from genome assembly GCA_964457495.1 of uncultured Desulfobacula sp. GTDB lineage: Bacteria > Desulfobacterota > Desulfobacteria > Desulfobacterales > Desulfobacteraceae > Desulfobacula. The sequence goes on along the minus strand of CAYWGN010000272.1, from coordinate 5,906 downwards.
TTATACCAACTTCAGCCCTTGAATGGGCCATGATTTTCGGAATCGTTGTCTTTTCTGTTTTGGCCCAGTTGCTCATGAACAAGGGATTTTTCTTTTGCAAGGGCTTTGAGGGAGCAGCCTATATGTCCGGTGAAACTGTTTTTACAGCCATTGTGGGCATTCTCTTTCTCAATGATCCGGTATCCTGGCGCTTCATTGTCGGCGGGGTCCTTATTGTGGGAAGCGGGTTTGCTCTGAACTGGATAGGCAGGATGAAAGCAAAATAATGTCCCGGATAAAATATTTTTGATATATTAAGAACATTTTGGGGAAACGCCTTTGAATTAAGGGCTAACAGCGACTGTAGATAGAGATAACCGCTTTGTGACTATCCAAGTAACCTACCAAAAAGTGGATTAATTTTGTAAGGACGAATCACCTCGAAACACCTTTGATTTCTATGATTTTATTTTTGACAGTCACAGGAAATATTGCCCTTTATAATCTCCTGCCAGTTTTCAAGAACATCGTGTGTCCAACAATCATCCGCACCTGCGGCTTCCCGCATGACTAAGGCAAGTATATAGGACAACTCTTTTACGGTTGCACCAGCCTCCAAAGCACCTTTGAAATGTTTCAGCACACAAGGTTTTGACCGTGCTTTAATAGATAAGGCAAAACAGATAAACTGATAGGTCTTTTCATCTATGGTTCTTTTATCAGCATACAGTTCATCCATAGTATCCAACATTTCGGAAAATTCCGGGAAAAAATCAGCCAGCATTCTCATGATACTTCCTCCTTTTACGTAGGTTTTTTAAGTTAACAGTATAATAAAAAAAACAGATAATACAAAAAGATATTTTACAGTTCAAAAACTTATCAATTAGATATATTTCCCGAGACATTAATTTTTATTAATCTTGGAGGCGATAAGTCAGGTTGTATTGTAATCATATCAAAGTATCGACCAGGAGTTTGTTTTTTATTTTGAACAGTCAAAACAAAATAAACACCGGCTTTGTTTTTTATTTTTTCAAGGCTAAAAGTTATATCTTTTCCATTTTTTGCAAAAGTCTTTAGAATATTAAAATCTTGAGCTATAGTAGGTGTAATTTTCATTTGTGTAACAATTGAGTTACCTGCCTTTCCTTTTAAGCTGATTATTTCCGGCTCAAGGAGAACGAATTTTCCAACATCGCCTGTCATTAAGAGCTTAATAACAGGATTTTTAGTGTCATTGGTGTGTATTTGTATCGCTTTTTTGAGTTTGATACCACCGTACCCATTTGTTGATAATACAACTTTTATTTTTCCTTCCTTACCTGGAAGAATCAGCCTATCGCTTGAGGCTGCTGTACACCCTCAGCCCGACTCTATTTTTACAATTTTTAAAGGAGCCGTGCCACCATTTCTAATGATGAAATCATGAAAAACTCGGTCTCCTTCTATGACAGTTTCAAAATGATAAGTTTTTTCTGCTATTAAAGCTGAAGGGATATCTTCAGAAAACGCAGTCGTCGTAAATAACATATGAATACAAACAAAAGAGAGTATAATTCCAAAAAAATAATTTTTCATTTCGTTACTCCTGATCTACCTATGGGCATTTTATGTTTTTTGAAAACAAACACTACAAGACTGAAAGATAAGCATAAAAAAAATATGTCCCGAATAAATGTCAGGAAATTCATACTTGCTTCTGCATTGGTTGAAAAACACCCACATCCCACATCCAATCCTCTTAAAAGATTAAATGTTATGGTACTCATGAATATGAACATTAAAACGGCTGTTAATGTTGAAGCACCAGTCATCCAAACATTAAAGAATAAGCACAGTCCCAAAATCAACTCCATCCAGGGCAGTACAACAGCAAATATATTAATCAAAATTCCAGGTAAAACCTGGTGATTAAACACGGCCTGTGCAAAAGATTGAGGATGTATGATCTTATCAATACTGGCATAAATAAACACGACTGCCAGAATGATCCTGATCATATGATAAAAATAATTTTTATTAAAAATCATTTTACAGGAAACTCTTCTATTTTATTACTGCTAATTTGAGATTGAAGGACTGCTTCTAAAATAGATTTGAGATGTGTCACATGGTATTGAATTCCCTTATATTTTGTAAGATTAATAACATCAGAAACCATTATCAGGGGCAATTTGGCATCATCAGGGTGATCGCTGCCATGAACAGTTCCATGTCCGGCATGGTCACTGGTAATTATAATAAGATAACTCCCCTTTGATTTCACCTTTTCAATTAAAGGGGCAATACTTTCATCAATAAAAAACAATTCCTCCATATAACCCGGAGATAACCAGCCTTCGATAGGCCCTGTTCGATCAAGCCCACTGATGTGAAGAAAACAAAATTGTTTCTGATCAGATGCTTTGAAAAAACTCATGGCGTTTTCTACTGAAAAATCTGAGTCTAATTTATGTTGATCAACCGCTTGATTTACAAGATATCCTAATTTTTCTTTTGAATAAAAAAACCCCGTGGAAAAGCCTTTAATTTTAGCATCATTAAAAATGGTTCTTTCCTTTATCCCCGGTTGCCCTGTTTGCCATGTATTATCTGTTCTACCACCCGTTTCAGGCCCTGTCCCTGAAAACATAGCCGCATGTGATAATAGTGTCAGTGGTGGCTTTGTACTAAAGCCGTCTAATGTATAAACGCCTTGTTCCAGTAGTTGCTGGATATTGGCGGATATTTTTGGATTGATTGCTTTTGGATGTAGAGCATCTATGGAAACGATCAAAACTGTTTTAACTTCGTTGGCAGATGAGAGCCGGGGGGTAACAGAACAGATTATGAAACCTATGAGCAGATACACAACCCAATATATTTTTTTAATTTTCAATAGAAGCCCCTTCCACAGGAAGGTTCATTTCCTGCCAGACCGTCCAGCCGTTAACCAGAACCTTTACATTGGAAAATCCCATTTCTTTTAGGAAAAGAGCCAGTTCATGACTCAAATCACAGGTCTCTCCATCACAATAAGTGATGATAAGGGTATCATTTGCAGTACCTTCAACTATACCAATAAAGTGATCATCAACTGAGTGCCAGGGAAGAGATTTTGCCCCTTTTATATGCCCTTGATCAAAAAGCACTTTATCCCTTGCGTCGAGGAACACAGCCTGTTTTTTATTGAAGGCTGCTTTTGCTTCTATACTCGGAATCACAAGAGACGATCCATCATCAGATGACAGACGACCTTCAGTGGACCAATCACCAATGACAGGGATACCACTGGATCGAATCATATTCACAGATAATCCAATAACAGCAGATAAAATTAAAACCAGTATCATCTGGCGAAGGGTTACTTGTGCATGTAATCGAAGGGTAGAACGATTTACCATTTCGATGTTCCTTGCTTTATATATTCACGAACAAAGGCAGATGTGTAAAGATCAAAAACAGTTGATGGGATATATTTTTTTTGGACAGTTTTTCCACCATTAGTGCCCCAATTTCTTGAACAGAAATGTTCTTACCTTCCTGTTCAATTTCTTTTAACACTTCATCAATGCCTATAATGCCCGTTTGATGTTTGCCCACTTTGATTTGAAAATTTTTTGTCATTTCTTTTCTCCATATCGTTAAAAAGGAATATAACGATATGAAAATAAATTGTCAAGCATGTGAATAATAAAAATCGTGAGAGATTTGGCTGATCCTCCCCCAAAAAAATTATTGAGTGAATATCCCGACCAGATTGATGGTTTTGAACGTTTGGGTCAAGTCTATGAAGCCCGAGGGGAAAAACAGGTTGCTGATTATTATTACCAAAAGGCTGCTGATTTTGCTAAAACAATGCCTGGTTTTGATCAAGAAAGTGTTGAAACTGAATCTTGCCGAGGAGGCCGGGGCATGGGTTGCAGGGAATGGTCCGGGAAAAACAATCATTATCAGGATAAAAGCTTATAGACAATAAGCTCATCTTTCTTGCCTTTGACTTTTACCGGTGCAAGCTGCACCGTGTTATATGATCCGGTTAAAAGGTTGTAAGTGGTCTGGCTCAAAATAATATCACACCCGTAATCTTTAGTAAGCCCTTCAATCCTTGATGCAGAGTTAACAGTATCCCCGACCAGACCATATGACATTCTCTCAGTGCTTCCTATATTACCCGCAAGCACGGCACCCGAATGGATACCGATACCATGTGCCAGGGGTTCAAATCCATCCTGCTCAAGTTTTTTGTTTAAAAGAGCAAGCCTGTCCCTCATCTCAAGAGCTGCTTTTACAGCCATTTCCGGGTGGTCATCAAATCCTATCGGTACACCAAAAGCCGCCTCTATTTCATCTCCCACATATTGAAGGACAAAGCCTTTATGTCCTTTTACGGCTAAAGTCATTTCATTAAAATACTGATTTATAATTTCCACAACTTGTTTGGGATGATTTTTTTCCACAAGACCTGTAAAATTTCTTAGATCTGCAAACAGCAGGGTTGCTCTTTTCATTTCACCGTCAAGGGAAGGATTCCCGGCAAGTATTTCATCCCGGATTTCCTTGCTCACATATTTCCCAAAAGATTTTCTTAACTTCTGGCTTTCCTTTAAACTGTTAATCATCAAATTAAATCCTTCAGCCACATCTCCAAACTCATCGTTTGATAGAATTTTTACCTTGGTATCCAGATTGTTGTTTTCAACATCTTTAATCGCTTTTTTAATACCAAGAAGCGGAACCAGAATGCTTTTTGATAAAAAATATGCCAGAATCAGGGTAATGACCAGCAAATCCAAAGAAATGAATCCCAATTCCCAGACAAGCGAATCCATGATATGCTTTCGTGTGATGGCATCTGACATATTCATTCCCCGGATACTGGCATAAATGGTCATGCCCATTATGGGCAAGGGGATAAGGATTATACTTAAGAATACGATTAAAAATCGTTTTCTCACACTTAATTTAAATACGTGTTTTACTCTGCTTAAATGACCTTCCGGGAAAAAATTAGGGATATATGATCGCCATGAATTTTCCATAACAAAATACAAAATCATTGGGGTAATACCACCCCCCAGAAGAGAAATCCCTAAAAATCGTCTTATACAAAAAACGAGATCCAGTGTTTGAACATTAAAAATCCTGGCTTCGATCAAAGGTTCTAAAAAACCGAAAATAAAACCGGCCAGTATCCAGATCATAAAGGAAATAACTGCAACAACCATTGGAAATTTGAGTGCTTCCCGCTGAAGGTAATAAATTTCCGATTCTTCAAGGGAATGAATCTGTATCTTATCAAACGCCACATCAAAGATGCTTCTTAAGGATCGCCTGAAACTTAAAACCCCTAATAAACACAGCACTGCAGTTCCGATTGCAGCAAAAAGTGGAGAAAAGTAACCCGGGATATCAGCCGAAATTTCATGGGGAGTCAAGATGAATGAAAAATAAAAATAGGTAGCCATCGCACCCAGCATATTGATCAAAGGTATTAAAACAACAATTCTGTTCATCCGTCCTCCTATAATTTTTTTTCAATAATTTTGAGCAGGATACAATAATCCATAATAAAACCAAAGTATTTTTAAAGTAAAAATCAAAACTTTGTGAAGTCGCTGCTCCCGCCATCCTGCTTCCACTAAAAATCCTTTAAAGAAAGGTTGTTAAAATGTGTAATTTTAGATCTGACTGCGGGAGTTCGTCTTGCATCATAGGTTACTTCTGGGCGAAATTGGTTATATAGTGTTTGAACGAAAACTCACCCATCTACTGCGTTGCTGCAAAATCTTGAAATCCTCATGTACAGTAGTACACTCCGGTTTCAAGATTTTTTGCGCCTTGTATATGGGCAACTTTTCGCCCAAACACGGGGTTTTCGGTCAGGCACTATTTAAACACACACTTATCCTTCATCGGTTAATTTAAAATTTTGAATTATCCAG
>CAYWGN010000271.1:0-6578 GCA_964457495.1 uncultured Desulfobacula sp. | reverse complement strand
ATATTTTCTAACGGAAAAACACCCAGGCTATTCAGTACCACATCGACAAAACAAACAATATACCTGGGAGCACCGCTATAAAAAATGATGACCTCGACAGGTCAATATAATTCATTCAGGATGGTCGGATATTTTTTGAAGTTGAATGGGAGATTGATTTTTTGATTATGCTATATCCAATATAGATTATTCTGGTGGATTCACTTTGATTCAATTATATTTTCACCAAAGTTGATTTGTTGAAAATCCTTTACAGGTATAAAAATTGTTGATACTGAATTCTTGAACAAGATTTTTTATTAATCTGGTCGGGTGGCATTCAAATTTACAAGATTAACAGAACCGCATAATTAATTGTTAGATAGTGCTTGACCGGAAACCCGTGTTTGGATGAAAAGTTGCTCATATGCAAGGCGCAAGAAATTTTGAAACCGGAGTGTACTGTAGTACATGAGGCTTTCAAAATTTTGCAGCAACGAAGCAGATGAGTGAGTTTTCGTTCAAACACTAGCTAATAAAATTACACATAAAAAGGATAGAAAATGAATTATTCAGACAGATTATTTCCTACTAATAAAGGATTGACTACTTACCTTGACGAACTAATTGCGAAGAATTATCAAATCCCTACTTTCCAACGTGATGTTGTTTGGAAACAAGAAAACGTTAAAAAACTTTGGGACAGCATTTATAAATTCTATCCTTTAGGAAGTATACTGATTTGGAAAACAGATTTAAAACTTCAAAATCATAGACAAATTGGTGGACACCAAATAGCGGATACGAATTTCAACAGAACAGAATATCAGTACATACTTGATGGTCAGCAACGGTCAACTTCTTTATTGACTTCTTTGTATGGTGGTACTATTGAAAAAAAACCAGATTTTAACCCAATATTATATGTTGACCTAACTATTCCAATTGACAGTGACACAGATGATGAAAGTTACAAAAATAGATTTTTGTTTTGGAACGAAATTGATGATAAAAACGGAGAGCTTAGACCCAATATAGGAAAAAATAAAAGATTTAATAATGGCTTAATAGTAAAGCTTATTGATATCAAAAATAATTTTACAAGTGTTCAAACAAGTATATTTAATAGCGAAACAGTCAATAAGGATTTTAATCACCCTATTTTGGCTGAACTTTCCAAAATAAAAGGAGTGCTTGACAACTACAGGATATCATTCATAGAAGTAAAAGGCATTCAAGTTTCGGAAGTCTGCCAAATTTTTGAGAGAATTAATCAAGCAGGTAAACCATTAAATATCTTTGACATTGTTGTCGCTAAAACTTTCAAACCGGCAGTACAACAAACAGAAGTCATCACTGCAGAAAATGGGTTTTATCTCCGTGACTTAATTGATGACTTTAGGAATCTCAACAATAGTGAGTTTTTAAAAATTAGTGACCTTGATTATCTTCAAATATTGGCAGTAATTATTAAGTACAATGTTTCAAATAGTGGCGTTAGAAATATCACTGACCGATACCTTAATGAAATCAAAACAGAATATATTTTAGAAGTATGGGATGAAACAAAAAAAGCAATGTTAAAAACCTTTGATTTTTTTGAAAATCATTTGCATATTAAAACACCATACTTAATCCCATTCCGCTACTTTTATTTTACAATAACAGCGTATTTCTACAATAACAATTCGCCAAATTACGACCTTTTAAAAACATATTTTTGGTTTAACAGTTTTCATAATGATGATTTATTGAGCAATACAACACAATTGGCTCAGCATACAGAATTCTTGGACAAAGAGAAAAACAAACAACCGTATGAATTTGATAGGTTTTTAATCGACAAACAAAGACTGCGTGCTGCTACATATAGTTCAAAAGGTAGAATGAGTAGAGCAATTTTAGCACTTTATGCGAGTGTACAACCTAAAGATTGGGAACATTGCGACAGAGAAGTCTTGGTTCAAAATTTCTTCTTTACAACTGACAAACCCAATCTTCACCATATTTTTCCGACCAACTCTGACTATGTGTTAAATAATAATCACAAGAATAAAATTACAAGTGACAGTTTGATGAACATTGCTTATCTGACACAAACAACTAATCTCGATATTTCTAATAGACCACCGCTTGAATACATAAAAGACTATGACAAACCAGAGTTTGAAGCGATTATGCCTACTCACTTATTATCAAGAGAAATCTTAGATTGGGCAAAAAATGGAATACTACCAGAAGATGCAATTGACCAATTTATTGAAAGCAGAGTAAACAACATATTGACTGACTTAAAAGCCAGACTAAATGGAATTACATTTGACGAAATGGATACAATCGAAATAAATGAAACTGTGACGATTGAAATCGAATAACAGCTTGTAACAACAAATATAGGGTATTTGGTAAATTGATCCTCCTCAAAAAACTGTAATCAAGGTTAAACTGTTTTTGGGGAAAAATTCAACAATCCAAATGAAACGGATAAACCGCTTATTTGGGGTTAGCCAGGACACCGGTCCCAGGATGGACAATCACCCGATAATAAGTTGCCGCAGAAGCTTTAGCAGCACAGCAGCCCAAACTTCGTTAATTCGCTTGTAGCTCACCATTTTTACTTCATAAATAATTTTTCAAATTTTTCCGGCAAATTTACCCTCGTAAACCGCTTGTCAAATTAAAAGAGATCCAAGAGAATATTGGAATATCGTTTATTATTAAATTAGCGAGCAGATTTTTTAAATCATTGAAACAATTTAAAAATTATAGCGAGGTGAGCGATGAAAAAAGGTCCTAAAACAAATCGTTATCAGTTTTTAACCGATACATCAGTTTTGTCAGCCAAAATTAAAATTGTCGGTGTCGGTGGTGCTGGGAATAACACTGTGAATAATCTGATTGATTTAAATTTTAAAGGTACCCAGTTTGTTTCAATCAATACTGATTTCGAAAGTCTTGAAATATCCAAGTCACCAATCAAGTTATTAATAGGTGAAAAGATTACAAAAGGGAAAGGTGCTAATGGTGATCCTTTAATAGGTAGTAAGGCGGCATTCCAAAGTGCTGGCGCTATTAAGAAAACTTTTATGGATAGTCACTTGGTGTTTATCACTGCAGGGTTAGGGGGCGGTACTGGCACCGGAGCAGCACTGGTTATAGCTAAAATCTGTAAAGATATTGGTGCTCAAGTAATTGCAATTGTTTCCACGCCTTTTTCATTTGAAGGTGAAAAAAGGGACAAACAGGCAGCTGAAGGGATACTTGCTTTGAATAAAATTGTCGATACAATAGTTGTTAAACCGAATGATAGAATTAGGGAAAGGGTTGGCAAAGATGAAACGATTCTTAATATGTTCAAAAAAGCAGATGAGAATATTTATCATTTAATCAAGAGCATTTCTGACTCTGTAATTAATTCTCCAGGCTCTGAACAAAATTTGTTCTAATCTCCAATATAAGGTAATAGCAGATTTGTTCATTTGATTGAGAATATTTCCCATATAGTAGAATCAAATTTTCCCTTTAAAAATAGGTAGTTTTATGGGTATACAGTAACTTCTCAATAAGTATGGGGGAGAGATTATACTGAAATCAAATTGTCTTTCATTCTTGCCATCATGATATCAGATAGTAATGGGACTTCCTTTTTGTTTTCAATCCGATCCATAAGGTAATTCCAGAATGAAATTCCTAATTTTCTGCAAGTTTTTTTAATGCTCGTAAACGTGTCTCGGCAAGCCCTCCCCGAAAGGCTTCGGGTCGAACCACTTATTTTTCGTTTTTTTACATATTCACGGATATCATTTTCGCTCAAATTGTTATGCAATGGAATGTCAGGCCTCTTAAGAACCATGAGTAGCTCGGATTTATTATTGAAAATTCGTCTCAACGATAGGTCTAATGAAGCATAACCTGTCTTTTGTTTAAAGATTTCATTAAACTGTTGGTTGAGCTTTTTCTTAAAAACTGGTGTTGGATTGATTTGATAATCTTTTAACTGAGAATAAAAATCCCAAATATCAGACCTCACTGATTTAATAAGTTCTTTGCGGTCTTGTGTAAATCCTAATAATTTTTGGATTGTTCTTTCCGCATGAACCCAGCACAAAGCGTGTTGCAAAATATTAAATTGCCCGGCATCATCACTTACTATTACCAAGTCTTTATTAAAATCATGGAGGAAAAGGCTTCCAAGAAGTGCACCTTCAGTCACAATTTGAATATGCCGTTTTTTTGTTATCCCCTGATATTTTAGAAAGATCTTCCATTTTTTTTGATCTTTGAACCATTTGCCTTTATGTCTTACCAACTGTTTTGCCCTACAATAAGGAAGTTTTTGGGCTTCCATATAATTTAAGGCATTATCATTGAGGGCATAATCGCAATGTGACGCTCGGAGCAATTCAAGAAAATTTATACGACTTTTGCTTTGGGTACTTTTAAACCATGCAAAAAATTGATTGCCGATATGGGTGCAGTAACCATTTTTGCCATCATGTCTGGCACCTGTGTCATCAACGTTAATATAGCTGGAAAATTTAAGACCTGTGGATAAAATCATATCCTTTTCTTTATGGTACTTGTCTTTGTTTTCGGATATGACCCTGTTGATCTGCCCGGTTGAAATATCCACACCATAATCTTTGAGCTGTTCAAAGATCAAAGGCTGTGTAACATGAGCGTGATAGTATTGATAGAGAATGAATGCTGTCAATGTTGAACCAAAATGACTTTTTGAAATTTCATTTGGTAAATCACCTATGACGTAACCGCCAGATGGAGTTTTATATCGTGCTTTTCGGTAACGGATGTTCCAGCTGCCGATTACAAAATCTTGAACTATAAAATCCTGGTAACCTTTAAAAATACTCCCTGCTGGTATCAATTCGGGCTCAATAATTTTGTCCTCATGAATCGCAAGCTCTTTTGTTTTTGATCTCTTTTCTGATCCGGGCCTTTTTTTGTTTCGGAGCTTCTTTTTTCTTTTGTTTGTCTCTTTTTCGAGATTGGATGGCCTGATCTTGGGTTTTGGTTTTTGGCCTTTAAATCCAGCAATTTCGTCCTTTAAATCTTGAATCATCTCCCCTTGCTGTTTGATATATTCTATCAGCTCTGAAACTACTGGGGAAATTTCATCCTTTGCCATCTTGAGGATTTGACCAAATGTTTTCATATGCCCAGTATATTAAATAAAAAGGGCAATGTCTAGATTTTTCTTATGTATTTTTCATATTTATTGAGAAGTTACGGTATACAACAATAATTTATTGTGATACTGCATTACATATCAATATTATAAGTTGCTGTAAGTCGGATATCATCCTAATTTACATGGTATCCAGATTTGCACATTAATTTGTTAGGGTAAAACACAACTGAACGCAAACACAAAGGAGAAGGTATGGACAACACAGACACACCGACGGCTGCAATCCCGAAACTTTGGAATCCCAATGCGGCGGCCAATTGGTCTCTGCTGTTCACGCCAGTACTTGGAGCTTGGCTTCATGCAAAGAATTGGCAGGAACTTAACCAACCAGACAAAGCCAAGAAATCAATGATATGGGTATATTTGGGTTTTGTCTTCCTGAGCGTAGTCTTGTTTTTGCCAGATAATGTTGGCACAGCTCCCGGGATCGGATTTATTGCAGCATGGTATTTTTCGAGCGCAAAGGGACAAGTGAAATACATAAAGGGAAATGCCATCAACTACGATAAGAAAGCATGGGGGAAACCACTTCTAATAGGTCTTGCTGGATTAGTGGCTTATTTTATAGTTGCAGTAGGCATTTTCTCGGCAACTGAACCATCTGTAAACGAAATATTGGAGTCAAAGTCTGTCAGCCTCGTCACTCAAATAGTTCAGGATCAACTTGGTGGCACTGCGACATGTAAAGCCGTCTCTATTGACAAGGAGGTGTCAGATGGTTTTTATCATGCTGTTGCTTACTTAGACAATGGCAACGAACTTAAAATTGCTATTGAGCTGAAGGGCGATCAGATATTAGTCACCATTCCAAACCAATAATAAAACCCTAACGAATAGTTCTAATTGAAAATAAAATTGGAAGTAATTTCACAGACGGTGGGACGCAACTCGACAGACAAACTAAATTTCTTAATGGAAGTAGAATTGAACATAAAGTTTTAATTTTGCTTAGTTCAAAAATGTTTTTCAATAAGGGATGGTACGTAAAAGAACTCGAAACAGCAGTTAGCCAATATGAAATTAATGGATATCTAATATATTTAGTGCCTGACCGAAAACTCTTGTTTGGATGAAAAGTTGCTCATATGAGAGGCGCAAGAAATTTTGAAACCGGAGTGTACTATTGTACATGAGGTTTCACAATTTTGCAGCAACGAAGCAGATGAGTGAGTTTTCGTTCAAACACTATTTAGAAGAAATATTTGATGGTATAATAAGCGGTTCAACAAGGACTGCAAAAACTGCGGCCTGTTAACCGAGACCGAGCCACCAAAAAGGAAATCAAATGAAACTATATAAAATTTCAGATAAAGATAAAGCATCAATGGTTAGGCAGTTAGATTCAGATCTTCTTGAGTCGGAAGTTGAAAACCTTTTAGAAAAAGATCCT
>CAYWGN010000270.1:0-6588 GCA_964457495.1 uncultured Desulfobacula sp. | reverse complement strand
ATTTATTATATTTTATTGTTAACTTTAGCTGCCGATTTCAACACCCTTTAATATTTTTTTATTTAAAGGGTTTAGCTTATAAACACCAGTAAAGGAGAATAAATATGTATAACAAAAATTATAAAGGTGATATTTGCAGCCATGACCATTCCTTTTTTCTGGACAATTTTTTCAGACGGCTGATTCAGAATCCCCAAAAAATAGTGGGTGAGTATATTAATAAAGGCGACATAGTTGTGGATCTTGGCTGCGGCCCTGGATATTTTTCCATAGACATGGCTAAAATGGTCGGAGAATCCGGCCATGTCATATCTGTGGATCTTCAACCTGAAATGCTTGAAAAAGTTGAAAAAAAAGCGAAAAAATTTAATCTTTCAAAGAGAATAACACTTCACAATTGTCTTCAGGATAAAATTGGCCTGAACCAGGAAGTAAAAGCAGATTTTGTTCTGGCATTTTACATGGTTCATGAGACACCCAACCATATAAAATTTCTACAGGAAGTTAAAACCTTTTTAAAAGAGAGTGGCAAATGTCTAATTGTTGAACCCACATTCCATGTGTCAAAAAAACATTTTCAACAGGTTACACAGGATGTTAAAAACATCGGGTTTAAAATTTTGGACACCCCGTTAAAAAAAGGTGGAAGGAGCCTTTTGGTATCGGTTTGACACGCCTTTTTATTTATCGGAATAGCACTTTATCGACCCAAGATGGTTTCCTGGTTTTGAAAGTGTCCCTATTGTCAGTTAAATTCAAATTTTACAGGAATTTTAACCCACATTTCTTCAGGTACGCCATTTTTTCTGCCGGGTTCAAAGAGCCAGTTTTTAACGGTTTTTACAGCCTGTTGATCAAGGGATTCATACCCGCTGGATTTTAAAATTTTTAAAGCGTTAACTTTACCTTTTTCTGAAACCAGCACAATTAGTTCGACTGTTCCAACGTAGCCTCTTTTTTTAGCAATAACAGGATAAACAGGTAAAGGGTTTTTCTTGTAAAGCGGTTTTGCAAATTCAATATGGGCCTCTTGCTGTTTGATATTTTCTTTTTTTTGAGAAATTGTCTTTTTTAAGGCGGCCGGTTGCACTTGAACATTTTGCTTTTTAATCGCTTTGATCGGCTTTGCTTCAACCACTTTAACAGGATTTGATTCTTTCTCTATCACTTCTTTTTGTTTTACCTTTTTTTCAGGCTTAGCCCGCGTTTTTTTCTTAAGAATTTTATTGATTTTTTTTTTCGGGGTAATAGATATGGTTTTCGGGGTAATAGATATGGTTTTCGGGGTAATAGATATGGTCTTTTTGGGATTTGGTATGATCTTTTCGATTTCCTTTATTGCATGGGTCTCTTTTACCGGTTTGTCTGGTTTAAGAGATGTTTTTTCAATTACAGGCTGTCTGTGGGAGAGTGTGACCATAACCGGTTTGATTTTTTTGGGTAAAATTTCAGTTTTTTTTAATAAAGAGGGCATAAACACCATCAATGCGATATGAAACCCAATGGCAATTATGGCAGATACTAAAATACGCCTCATTTTTAAATGGTTTCTTTCGGATCAGTCTGTAAGGAAATCTGATCCAGCCCCGCCATTCTGATTTTATCTAAAACTTTAAAAAGAGCTTGATAGGTGATACTTTTATCTGCAAAAAGAAGGACACTTGTTTTTTTTTCTTTTTTTGCCTTTTGTTCAAGAATCAGGGTTAAATGTTCCAGGTCAACCAGCTCTTTGTTGACAAAGATGAAGTTGTCTTTATTTATGGTAACTGACAGAATTGTATTTTTTTCAAGGTTGTCAACAGAGGATTCAGGCAGAGTGACGGGCATGCCTTTGTGCACGGCCATGGAGAGCATGGTATAGATAAAGACGACCAGAAGAAGGAAAACAACATCAATCAGAGGGAGCATTTCGATTCTGGGTTTATTGTTTTCAGGTAATAAAATTTTCATTTCATCTCTTTCGAAGTGGTTTTTTTGTTAAGCAGAATCTGTTCATAAACAATTTCAAAGCTGGTGGCATATTTTTCCATGATACCTGCTGCCCGTTTTATCCTTGAATTGAAGTAGTTATAGGGAAAAACGGTTATGATGGAAATAGATAGGCCTGCCGCAGTTGTTATAAGGGCCTGGGCAATACCTGCAGTTACCGCCTGGGGGTTTTCAATCCCTGATGTCCCCAGCATGTCAAAGGAATTGATAATTCCCATAACAGTACCCAATATGCCCATAAGCGGGGCAACGGTTATCATGGTATCCAAAGCTCCCATAAATCTTTGCATCCGATTGATCTCGTCAGCGGCTGATGATTCCATGGCCTTGATCAGGGAATATTCACGATGAAGAATACCGCTTATAATCATTCTGATGACATAATTGTGTGAGCCCGATGCCTTCTGGCGAACAAGATCCCAGTCACCTTTTCGGGTAAGACTTAAAACCTCGTCCAAAAGTTTCTGATTTTTCTGCATACCAACCCCAATCCAGAAAAATGTCCGCTCAATGATAATGGTCAGAGAAATAATTGAGCATACCAGTAAGGGATACATTATAGGTCCACCGTTATGAAATATTTCAATCATGGGATATGATTCTCCTTTTTATTTAAAGCATTTTGGCTGACAATAAAGACACATGGTTTTTTTGACACGGGATTTTTCTGGATCAATACTCTTGCATTGTAAACCTCCTGGATTGATTTTTCAGACAGTACCTGTTCGCAGGTCCCGGTTTGATAAATGGTTCCATTTTTTCCATTTAACAAAATAAGCCGGTCAGAGTATTCTGCCGCCAGGTTCAAATCGTGAAGAACGATTAATACAGAAAGAGAGAGCTTTTTTTTAAGGGAGTTCATCAATTCAAGAATTTGAATCTGGTGCGTTATATCAAGATGAGATGTGGGTTCATCAAGAATCAGAAGCATGGGTTCCTGGGTTAAAGCTCTGGCAATGGCGGCAAGTTGCCTTTCCCCTCCACTTATTTTATTGATGGGGGCGTGCGCAAGTTTTAAAATGCCGGTAAGCTCCATATATTTATGGGCCAGTGCCATGTCTTTGGCGGTTTCAAAGAATTGATATTTTTTTAAAAAAGGAAGTCTTCCTAAAAGGACATATTCTTCAACACTCATGGAAACAGGTTCAGGTGATTGCATGACAACTGCAATATGCCTGGCTAATTGCTTGTTTGACATTGTTTGAATATTTTTACCTTTTATATAAATATTTCCTTTTTCAGGTTTGTTTATCTTTGAAATAATTTTTATCAGCGTTGTTTTCCCACAGCCGTTAGGACCAATGATTGAAATGAATTCACCCGGATCAGTTGAAAAACTGATATCTTTTAGTACAGTTCTTTCGTGGTATTTGAAGCTTAAGTTATCAATGAAGAGAATCTGGTTCATAAGGTCACCTGCTTTCTTGAAAGCACCCAGATGAAAATAATTCCGCCTATGATGCCTGTTATGACACCTACAGGGAGTTCAAGCGGGGATATGACAACCCTTGCAATCACATCACATAGAACTAAAAATGCAGCACCGGCCAGAAATGAACTGATTAGAAGTATTCTATGGTCCGGCCCTGCTATCATGCGCATGAAATGGGGAACAATAAGGCCTGCAAACATTATGATGCCGGCAACAGATACGCTTAATCCTGTTAAAAAGGATGCAATGATAAATAAAAACTTTTTTGTTCTTGTTGTATTAACACCCAGATTTGCGGCTTCGTCTTCACCCAGAAGCAGGGCATTTAAATCAAAGCAGAAAAAATATGAAGCAACAAGCCCGGCAAGGGAGCCGAAAACCGCCATTTTTATTAAAATTGTATTGGATTCATCAAGGGAGCCCATGATCCAGAGAACAATATTTTGAAGGTCATCGGTTTTTGAGACAGCCATGAGCAGCATGACCAGGGAGGAGGCAACATAGGAGATCATGACACCTGTTAAAAGCATCCTGTTGGACTTAATGTCTTTTGTATTATTGTTCAAATAATAAACAAGAAAAATAACAAGACTTGCTCCTAAAAATCCTGAAAGAGGATATGCGATAATGCCTATTTTGCCGTAAAAATTAAAAACTATATTGATGCATACACCAAGAGACGCTCCTCCTGAAATGCCAAGGGTATAAGGTTCAACCAGGGGGTTTTTAAACATTCCCTGGAGCAGGGTGCCGGCAAGGCTTAATGCCCCGCCGATTGAAAGGCCTAATATAATTCTTGGCAATCGTATGCCTAAAAGGATACTGTAATCACTGGTTCCTTTACCATAAAAAAGGATATGGGGGATGTCTTTTAATTGGATGCCTGCACTGCCCGTGCATAGTGCCAGAAGACTCACAAGAATGACCAGGGCCATGAGGATGATTAAAATAATGGACCAGCGCTTTATCCTGTTTGGTTTCATTTTTTTAAATCAACTCCGGATTTTCAATGGTGGGTTTTAAGTCAATATTAGGATGGATTAAAGATAAAATTTGTTTTAAGCCTTTTACAAAGGTAACAGGAGTCGGGCTTAAGATAAGTTCAGGATCCAGAACATAGATCTGGTTTTTTATGGTGGCATTTAAAGAAGTAAATTTCATCCATCTTTGTTTTTCAATCTCTCCGGCTTTTTTATCTGTTCCCATGGTTGCAATTAAAATAATGTCTGGATTTTCTTTAATGACTTTTTCCCTGCTGTATATTCCTGATTTTTCATTTTCAGCAATATTTATTCCACCGCCATATTTAATATATTCATTGATAAAGGTGTCTTTATTGGCAGAATGCAATGGTTTCATGCCAATCTGGATAAATACCTTTTTTTTAGGAAGACCTTCTGTTTTCAGTTTAATGGTTTCAACCTCTCTTGTAGCAGCTTTTATTATTTTTTTTGCCATGTCTGTCTGCCCGAGAGCCTTGCCGATTGTCATTGTGATCTCACACATTTGAGGAAAGGTTTGTGGGTTTTGGATTTTAGTCACTTTTATTTTCTGTTTCTGTAAGCTTTGTATTTGTTTTTTCCTTGAAAGCGGGCTTGCAATAACAAGATCAGGGTGCAGGCTGATAATTTTTTCAATATTCATCTGGATAACCGATCCTATTTTTTCTTTAAATTGGGCTTCCTCGGGTGAATTACAATAGCTTGTATTGGCAATCAGTAAATCCTGGGCATTTAAAAGATATATGGTTTCAGTGATAATAGGTGATAATGATATGACTTTTTGGGGGATTATGGCAGTTTGCCTGAGGGGGTGCCGATCAAGGCTTGCCTGTGCACCTGTCAGGATTGCATTAAGAGCTGCTTTTATGGTTACAGGGATGGTGTTATCGGAAACCATGGGTTTTACTTTTTCAATTTCATAGCCTGCAATATTGTCTGCTATTTTTTTGCACCAGATATGAAAAGAGCTTAAGTTTTTGATCAATCCTTTTTCATATTCATCACTGATGGCAAGAGAGGCTTCAATAAATGCGGCATACTCAGGCTCAAGAAGAAGCCTCTCTGCCATGGCTGCTAAATCACTTTGGTTACCCTGACATTCACAGGTTGAAACGGATACAAGCTGGTAGGGATCAATATTTCGTTCTTTCAGACGCTGGAAAATATTTCTTTTGGCAAGAATGCCGTTCTGCTTTAAAACAGCCTCTGTGACACCTGCATAGACGGCCTTTGCAATCAGCTCACCCATTTTTGTATGTCCCCCGGTATTTTCTATTTTCAGGCCGGAGCCCTGGACCACAAGGATATTGTCAGTACCCGTGCCCGTGGCTTCATTTACCAGGGGAGTATAGCTGGATCTGATATCCAAATCCTCCAGTGCTGCTGTTTTAGCCTCGGTCCCTGAGATGATGGCCCGGGTCATGGCTCGTTTGGAAAGCTTCATATTGGTCAGAACTATGATATTGATTGTACCGGGTTCATAAAAAGCACCCGTATCCTTTGACATTCTTACTGCATTGCCCATGACCCCTGCTGTTACAAGGGCGTAAACCGTCATATCTTTATAGGTTTGGATTTGAACGGAAATATTATCCATATCAGCACCGGTAATTAAAAACGAAGTGGTTTGTGCAGGTTTTTGTATGGCGTTTAAAATGGAAGATCGGGTGTTCTCAATACCCAGTTCATGGACCAAAGACCAGGTGGGTGGAGGAATAAAATGATTTCCAATGGTTGTTATATTGTCCCGCTCACCTTCAAGGGTTGAAACGATTGGCTGGGGAGATTTAAAATCAATGATCAGGGTTTTGTTCTTAAAATCATGAATATTGCTGTAGGCAATTGAAGCTGATTTGATATATTCAAGATTTATGTCAACAAGTTTTGAGTCAATGACTTCCATAGGTAGTATATCATTTTCAGGTTTTGAAAATTCCTTGGTATATATGACAGAGGAAAGCCAGGACACAAAATATCCTGTATGGGTGGATGCCCGGCAGGTCAGGTCACAGGGGAAATAATAAATTTGATTATTTTTTATCGCATCCACCTCTTTCCAGCCAGGTTTAGAGAAAAAATTCTCTGCCGCTTCTTTGTCAGGGTCACACCCATAAATAACCTGGGGATTAAATTTCATCCACTCTTCTTTTGTGACATTTATGATGT
>CAYWGN010000269.1:0-6590 GCA_964457495.1 uncultured Desulfobacula sp. | reverse complement strand
AACAAACCGCCGGCGATCATGTTGTATATAATCCATCAATCGGGTTTGACTGGAAACCCACGGAAGATTCAGGCATAATCCTTGGCGGTGGTGTATTGTTCCAGGAGTATAAAAATAATTTAGATTATGATTCTGAAAGATTTTTTTTAGAGTTTGATATCTATAAAAATTTCAATTTTTCAAGAAGAAATACTTTATCCATTACAGGGTCAAGCTATTACAATGATATTAATGAAGAGGCATCCAGTCTTGGCTTTACAATTAATTATCAGGCAGGTTTTCTGCATACCTACAGACTCACCAGAAGATTATCATCAGAACTGCGCGGAACATACAATTTATCTGAATATGATGAGCCTTTAGTGGGTCGTAAAGATCAAACCCTGAACCTGGGTGCAGGGCTTGTCTGGTCACCTTTGAGATGGCTGAGCTTTAATCTTTCATACATGTTTACGGATTTTAATACGGACAGTATTTTAGAAGATTTTCAGGAACACAGAGCTTTTATTTCTACAACTTTAACGCCCCGGGAACCCCTGCAGACAAATTCATCCAGTTCCAGGCAAGTCTTAGAAAATAGATTGTTTAATTGATTTGAAGACCATACTCCTCACCTTTGATGTTGAAGACTGGTTCCAGGTGGAAAATTTTAAAGATTATATTTCATTTTCATCCTGGAATGAGCATGAGTTGCGAGTTGAGAAAAACATCCACCTGATTCTGGACCTTTTAGATTCATTTTCCTTTAAACCCAAAGCAACTTTTTTTGTTTTGGGCTGGATCGCCAGAAAACTTCCCGGCATGGTAAAAGAAATACATAAAAGAGGCCATGAAGTAGCTTCCCATGGCAACCTGCATCATTTGTGCACAAACCAGTCTCTAACGAAAGCCGAACAGGATATAAAAGATGGAAAAGCCCTGCTTGAAGATATTATAGACCATGAAGTCTTCGGATACAGGGCTCCGAGCTTTGCAATAAATAATGATATTCTGAAGATAATCAAAGATGCCGGCCATGTCTATGATTCCAGCTATAATTCATTTTCCATGCACAAAAGATATGGAACCATAGATCTTTACGCCTATACTAAAAAAGGTGCTGCCTTTAAAACTGCTGATGATTTTTTTGAACTTCCCATCAGCAATCTAACCATCAATCAAAAAACGTTTCCCCTGGGCGGGGGAGGGTATTTCAGGTTAATCCCTTTTTTCTTATTTAAACTTGGTATGAATTGGGTTCTAAACAAAGATAAAGCATTCCTTTTTTATTCCCACCCATGGGAATTTGACCCAGATCAACCAAGAGTAGAACAGGCTTCAAAAACTTTTAAATTCCGGCATTATATTAACCTTAATAAAACTGAAAAAAAACTTGAGTCATTGATAAAGAATTTCAACAACTTAAAATTTACTTCCTGCATTGACTATCTACGTCAAACATATTGATCTTGTAAGAGAATGGGCTGAGGCAAATTCAGACGTGTAGTTATCGATAACCCTTTGTGTCTCCGTGTCTTTGTGCGAGAATAAAAAATCTTATGAAAACATTCGGGTTACCCCCTCTGGTAATTGTATGGAATTTAAAAAAATTATATTAAATGTAGCAGAAATAGTGGATGGAGAACTATACGGCAGCTATCGATTGTTTCTATTTGGATCGCGGGCAGCAGGAATTCACGAGGCGAAATCAGATATTGATATTGGGATATTATCCGATACGCCAATTACAGGAAAACAAATGCTGATGATACAAGAAAAATTAGAACGAATACCAACATTACTAAAAATTGATTTTGTTGATTTCAATTCAGTCGGAGATGAATTTAAAAAGATAGCATTAAAGCACACACAGGAAATAATAACCTAAAGGTCAGAAACTAAAATGAACTCAGAAAAACTGAGTAAAAATTTGATAAATTTTGAAAAAGCTTTGAATCGACTTAAAGAAGCATTGCAGGAACCTGAATCAGCAATTGTCATGGATGCGACTATCCAGCGATTTGAATTCAGCTATGAGTTGATGTGGAAAACTTTGAAAAACTTTCTGGAAGATATCCATGGTATTAGAGTCGTGTCCCCAAGGCAGGTATTTAAAGAAGCCTATAGACTTTCTCTCATTGAACAGGAAGATTTGTTCCTGGAAATGATTCATTCAAGAAATTTGCTTTCACATACATATAATGAAGAACTGGCAAGTGATATATATAAAAAATGTCCGTCATATCTATCAGCGATGCAAGAGGTATTTAAGTTTGTATCCTTATGAAAAAGCTCCTTAAAACAACTTGACATCATTAACCAAAATTTTTAACGTTTTCTGATAACCCCTTTTTGCTTCAGTGTCTTTGTGCGAGAATAAAAACTAATAGAAACCTACAGGAAGATCCAGACGTCTCAGAAAACCAGTGAACTTTTTATCAAATGTCGCAACAATAGAGCCTTTGTTTGCCTTACAGACACCAGCAACAACGGCATCACCAAAATCAGGAATGTGCTTCGGCCAATAGGAAAACAAAATATTTAAATCAATATCATGAATGATTTTTACGCCTGGCATGGAAATAAAATTTCTGATTATCGTATGAATCGTCATTTTTGGAATCCCGTAAACCTTTTCCATAACATAAATAAATTCAGTCAAAACATTTTGAGGACAAAAAACTTTTTCTTTAAGCCTGGCAGCATTTTTGAAAACCGCTGCAATAATTTCCTGCTGAGCAGTATCCCTGTCAGTTATAAAAGAGATTAAAGCATTTGTATCGATAATATATGTTTTCATTTAAATTTTTCTATTCTGAGATCACGGGCATTTAGTATGTCATTTGAAATACTCCCCGGACCAGTCTTAATACTGTTTTTATAGTTTAAAAATTTTGTCTCTAAAGCAGGAATGACAATGATTTTTCCATTAACTATGTTCCATTCAAGTCTATCCTTTACCGATAAATTGAGGCTTTCACGAATTTGTTTCGGAATGGTTGTTTGAAATTTTGAAGTAATGGTAGATTGCATTTTTGATATCCTTTGTTTAAATTCCTTACCCTTAAAGAATATCGTAAGGAAAACCGAATGTCAATTATTATTCCGGAACAACCAAACTTAAACCCTTTGTGTCATAGTGTGTTTGTGTGAGAATAAAGATGATAAATAAACATTTCTCTATTAAAAAATTATCAAAAATACTAGAGCAAATAGTCGAAATAGATTTCGCTTTAATATTTGGATCTGCTCAAAAAGGGGAGGTAATAGGCTCTTCAGATATTGATATTGGGGTTTATCTTAACACTTCCATTACGACGGACCTCCTTTTAAAAATTATAGAAAAAGTTGAAAATCATACACACTGCCGATGCGATGTATGTATATTAAACACTGCTTCAGAAATTCTTCGGTTTGAAGCGTTAAAAGGAAAATTGCTCTTTGCCCGGGGAAACAAAGTTGATGATTATGCCCTGTTCTATTCACTGACATGTAGAGAATATGAAGATAAAATAATCTGGATGAAAAAACAACTTTCTTACAGGGGGTATTCTTAATGGAAATAAATGGTGTGATTGAAAAAAAGTTAAGACTTCTTGAGCAAAGACTGAACGAAATCAAGGAATGGAAGATAACCGAGTATTCTGATTTTAAAAAATCATCATTAAAAATAAATGCTGTTGAACGTGCATTGACAGTATGTGTAGAAATAATGATAGATGTGAGTGAAAGGATTCTGGCAATTAAGAAGCTTCCTCCAAAAAATTCATCAATTGAAAACTTCCAGGAGTTAGAGAAAATCAAAGTAATTCAATCATATGCTATATATGCAGATATGGTCAGGTTTCGCAATTTTGTGGTTCATAGATACGAAAATATTGACACACAAATTTTATTCACGATAATAACAAAAAAATTAAATGATTTTTCTGCATTTATAGATGAAATAAGAAAGCACGGGGGAAAAAATAGTTTTGATTAATATTCAGATATTGATTTTTTACGCCCCTATGGTTTCCTTGCACAATCCTTTGTGCCTCAGTGTCTTAGTGCGAGAATAAAATATGGATAAAAAAGAAATACTTAAAAAATTATTCTGGGACAGAAATGTTGATATAGCTTATATGATTAGGCTACTTGAAGGAAAACCGGAACGTATTCCAGGAGACAGGATAGATCTATACAGAAGATTTTTAACAAGCCATGACTGGTACACATTGCTTAATCTCTTTTCTGTATCCACACTTAAAGATGAAATCCTTGATGAGAAGGTTATCTGCCGCCTGTTTCCAAAAGAATTAAGGAATCGATATCGCTACGCAAGAAAAATATTATTTGTAAACGATGTAAAATATCATAAGGGCGATATTCAAAATCATGCATTATTTTATCAAATTGACAACTGGTGTAATATTTTGTCTAACAAATTATGTGCACTAAGCAGGATGATTGAAAAACGATTTGCAGTATGAAAGTGATAATACTTCAGACAACCTGACCTAAATTTAAAATGCTTATTTGATTTTTCTTTTTTAACCTGGTATCGTGTTGTAAATGCGATGCAAATGAAGAAAAAAGGGGAGAAAGGTATGAAAACTGCAACGATTCCATCGCTTCGCGTGAATCCAGAATTACGGCATGCAGCAGAAAGTGTTTTAAAGGATGGAGAAACGTTATCAAGTTTTGTAATTCAATCACTGCGTACCGGCATTCAATATCGACAGATGCAAAAGGAGTTCATTGCACGTGGTTTTGCATCACGGGAAGAAGCACGACGGACCGGTGAGTATTTTGATGCAAAGGATGTATTAAATGACCTCAATGCCATGCTCTCAAATGCAGAAGCTGAATGAGTTATCGAGTCCGCTATACCAGGGGGGCAAAAAATGATATTAAACGGCTTTATCGCTTTCTTTTGGAATATGATAGATATGATAGGGTGTTAAATACTATCGCCAAAAACAGGATAGGCCAGGCAACACTCAAAGATCTTTGAAAAATATTTTATTATAACCCTTTGCGCCTTAGTGTCTTTGTGCGAGAATAAAAATGAAAGAGAATGATGTACGCTGGAAACAACGGTTTCAAAATTTTCAAAAGGCTTTGGCCCAGTTGACAGAAGCAGTGGATTTACTTCATCAGCGACCTTTATCCAATATTGAAGGACAGGGATTTGTGAAAGCCTTTGAGTTTACTCATGAACTTGCCTGGAATGTGATGAAAGACTATTTTCTGTATCAAGGTAATACTCGGATTACAGGCTCTCGAGATGCCACCAGGGAAGCCTTCCAGAATCAAATGATTCGTAATGGTGATGACTGGATGGATATGATTAAAACACGTAATAAGGCTGTACATACCTATGATGAATCCATGGTGGGTGGTATAATCCAAAAAATCGATAAAGTGTATTATTCTCTGTTTGTTGAATATGAGCAGGATATGCGCAGATTGTCTCATGAGCAATAGACTGGACTCAAGCGGGTTACCTCCTGAAACAACACTGAAAATTCATCAGGTTTTTGAACGTTATCCGGATATTGATCTTGTCCGCCTTTATGGCTCCCGTGCCAAAGGAAATTATCACTATGGGTCTGATATTGACTTGACAATAATGGGTGACAGGGTGAGTTTTTCACAATTGCTTAAGATTGAGATGGAACTGGATGATTTGTTGTTACCCTACAAAATAGATATTTCTTTGTTTCGGCAGATCGAAAATAATGATCTCATAGATCATATTAACCGAGTAGGAATTGATTTTTATCTTTCCCTTGAATAATCAGGAAACGGTAATCTCATGCTGTATTCCCCACCCTTTGTGCCTTAATGTCTTTGTGCGAGAATAAAAATTAATTGAAACCTTTGCAAAAGAAATTTGAATAAAGGCTTTAAAAATAAAGGTGCGATCATGAAAAAAAGACATTTTCCCATAATTATTGAACAGGACGTTGAGGGTGTTTTTATTGTAACTTGTCCGGTTTTTAAAGGATGTCATAGTTATGGCTCTACCATTGACGAGGCTATTGTAAATATAACTGAGTCCATCTGAGAAAATCTGCGTCCTATAATATGAAAATTATAAAAATAAAAGACCTGACCTGGGACCCATCCATCTACCCAAGAATTACCAAAAGCCGAGGATGTTTAATACAGCGGGTTAAAATCGGCAGGTCGGCAACAACATGCGACGTGGATGGGTGAAAAAATTATTTTTTCTTAAAACTTTAAAAAAAGGAGATTTTGTAAGTAAAACAAATTGTGAAGCAGTGAGTAAAAATTGACCATGGGCAATAGGAAGCCCTGAGATCGGAATGTGATTTTAAAAAATGATAGATCAGTTTGATGGAAAAACTTCTAACAAAAGTCATTCCAGTTCAATAAGAGAACGGATGGATTTGGGGATATAATGATGGCTTGCTTTATCAAGCGCATCAGGATCATTAGAGTCGGCATGCTTTTTAAGCAGGAGAGTGGTTTTGACAATAAAAGCCATGGCCCGATAAAGTAAAAGAACAATGGCGGCAATCTGTCCAATGATATCAGCTCTTTTTTTGTTATAAACAATAGGTTTGTCCAAAATTCTGATATCTTCCTTGATGGTGCTGTTG
>CAYWGN010000268.1:0-6609 GCA_964457495.1 uncultured Desulfobacula sp. | reverse complement strand
CCAGGACATCTATTACCGCCACCGAAAACAGCTCTTTGAAACCGGGGAACCGCAGTCCTTTGAATTGAGAATGGTGAGACCGGTAGAACCTCCCTTCTGGGTAAGACTGGATGCCACCGCAGCCCAGGACAAAGACGGCAGTCTAACCTGCCGTGTGGTGATGGTTGACATTACGGAAAATAAGATGATAGCAGCACAACTTCATCAGGCACGAAAAATGGAATCCATCGGTACTATTGCAGGAGGTGTCGCTCATGATTTTAATAATTTGCTCTATATGATTATCGGTAACACTGAACTTGCGCTTGAAGACACCCCTAAATGGAATCCTGTGCATGAAAGCCTTGAAGAGATCAAATCTGCCAGTCTCAAAGCAGCAAGCATTGTAAAACAACTACTTAATTTCAGTCGCAAAACGGACCAAACGTTAAAACCGATTGGTGTTGTTACCGTTATAAAAGACGCTTTGAAATTTTTAAGACCAACGATTCCAAGCAACATAACAATTAAGAAGCAACTGCCAGAAGAGGATGTGCCGATACTGGGTGATCCGATCCAGATCACCCAGGTCTTGATGAACATTTGTACCAATGCGTCACAGGAAATGGTGGAGACAGGCGGGACTCTGGAAATCAACGTAGAAAATGTGATTTTAAATAAAGAAGCAGCCAATGGTTATTCTGGCTTAAAAGAGGGTGACTATATTAAAATTACTATAAGCGATACAGGATCTGGCATTGCCGCTAAAAATATCAACCAAATTTTTGATCCCTATTTTACAACCAAAGAAGTTGGAAAAGGTTCAGGAATGGGATTGGCTGTTGTTCATGGCATTGTTAAAAATCACAATGGTGCTATTTGGGTTAACAGCAGCCTTGGCAAGGGTACCATATTCATAATACTTTTCCCATTGACTTTTGAAAAATCAATGGTTGAGGCCCAGACAACTAAGGATATCCCCAGGGGAAAGGAAACCATATTGTTTGTGGATGATGAGATATCCATTACAAAGATGGTAAAAAAGATGTTTGAGCGTCTTGGATACAAAATTGAAACAGCCACAACACCGCAAAATGCTTTAGAACTATTCCGTTCAAACCCTGATCATTTCGACCTTGTCATCACTGACATGACAATGCCCCAGATGACGGGTGTTAAATTGTCCGAAAAACTGATGGACATTCGAGAAGATATCCCCATCATCATCTGCACCGGTCACAGTGCTCTTGTCGATGAAGGAAAGGCAGAAAAATTGGGTTTGGCAGCATCTGTCATGAAACCAATAGACATGCAGGAAGCAGCACAAACCATTCGAAAGGTATTGGATAAAAAGTAAAGTCCTGTTCAACGCACGAGGAAACCCATTTTAATTTGTAGATAATTTTTTGCATTATGGTATTTTTTGCTGTACTCTTTATCATTTGTATCCTTGAATATTGGTGGAATGGTTAATAATGCAAGCCCTTTGCGTTCCAGGCCACCAAATTTAAATCCAAATCCTGAATTTCTTATTGCCAATATATGAGGCCCGACCATGCCCCAAAAAAGCGAAAAAACAATTTATGCCTCCAAGCTCAGACAAAGGGCTGAAGAAGCGTTAGAATTATCATTCGGTGACAATGGCTACCCTGACAAATTATCTCCTGATAGAATGAAGGCCCTGATTCATGATTTTCAAGTCCATCAGATCGAACTGGAGATGCAGAATGATGAGCTGAAACGGGCTCAGGAGAAACTGGACACCGCTCGTGATCGCTATTTCGATTTCTTCAATATGGCTCCAGTCGGTTTTTTTAGCGTCAATGAGCAAAAGCTGATCCTTGAATGCAACCTCACCGCTGCTACTTTGCTGGAAAGACCGCAGAATAAGTTTATCAAACAGCCGATCACTCAGTTCATCCTGAAAGAGGACCAGGACATATACTACCTGCATATTAAGCAGGTCTTTAAAACCAAAATGCCTCAGGAGTGCGACCTTAGAATGCTAAAAAATGACGGGTCAGCTCTTTGGGTGCACCTGGCAACAACTGCTGTATGCAATGCAAAAGATTCCACAGTGTACCGGATTGTGATGAGCAACATTACCGAGCGCATGTTGGCGGAGAAAATACTTCTGGAGCAGAAAAAACTACAGGGTGTATTGGAGATGGCCGGGGCTATCTGTCATGAACTGAATCAGCCTTTACAGGTAGTATCCGGTTCTTCTGAATTACTCCTGATGGACATTAAAAACAGCGACCCGAAGTATAAAGTGCTCAAAACTATCGAGGCCAACATCAAGCGAATGGGTATACTGATGCACAAGATCATGGGAATTACCCATTATCAGTCCAAACCATACTTAAAAAGCAAAATTGTTGATATTGAACAGGCGTCCCGTCATGAAAAAAAAAGTAGTTTGCCATAACTGAATACAGAATCTTGTGATAAGTTTGCACAAGATTATTCTTAGATATAAAATCTTTATGCATTTCTCCTTGTCTTTGTGCGAGACTTGAATATAAAGTGAATTATCCACTTAAGCTAAAATTATGCTTGACCGAGTCAAAAGGCAACAGGTTCGGAGCCGTCATATCAATGAACGATATTGCCTTAGTGAAAAAAAGCAGAAAAATGTTACTTCTCTGAATGGGAGGATGTATGGCGCAGAATGAAATATCTAAAGACAAATTTTTAGAGCTTCGAAGGCAGGCTGAAAAGCTATTGGCACTAAAGGGGAACGTTCCGGGTTTAGCCTATGATGACGATCCTTTAAAACTCATCCATGAACTGCAGACATTCCAGATCGAATTAGAATTACAAAATGAAGAACTGCTCCGATCCCAGCAAGAACTCATGGAGTCCAAAATACAATACACTGAACTATATGACTTGGCTCCTGTCGGGTACATCTCTCTTGGATTTAAAGGTTTAATTCTCAAATCCAACCTGACCTTTGCGGATATGCTGTTAACACAAAGAAGTCTTCTTCTTAATCAGCCTTTGTCTGCCTACATTGTTCCAGAAGACCAAGACACTTATTATCATTACAAGCGAAACCTTGCAGATTCAAAGCCCCCTCTGTTTTGTGAACTTCGTATGGGAAAAAAAGATGGAACACTTTTGGATGTGCGATTGGAAAGCGGTATCGTAACCGATGATTCTGGAAGTAACGAAGAATATCGAATTGCGGTGATTGATATTGGTGATCAAAAGAAAGCCGAAAGGGACAAAGAGGAATACAGGATTCGCTTTTTGCATTCACAAAAAATAAAAGCAATTGGCACATTGGCAGGTGGAATCGCCCACGATTTTAATAATTTGCTTTATATGATTGGCGGAAATACGGAACTGGCCCTTGAGGATGTTCCAAAGTGGAACCCCGCATATACCTGCCTTGAAGAGATTAAATCTGCCAGCCTCAGGGCAGCAGTTATTGTAAAACAATTGCTCAATTTCAGCCAGAATACAGCTCAGAAAATGAGCCCCATAGAAGCTGTAACAGTTATTAAGGAAGCTCTAAAATTTTTGCGGTCAACCCTCCCCACCACCGTAGAAATCAATGAACACCTGCCGGAAGATGATATAATAATTCGTGGTGATTCAACCCAGATCAATCAGGTCATGATGAATCTGGGTATCAACGCTTCCCAATCCATGGAGGAAACAGGAGGCACACTGAATATCATTGTTAAAATGATAACGCTTGAAGCAGAAAATCCACAATGTTTTAAGGATTTGACCCCGGGTAATTATCTCAAAATTACATTCAGTGACACAGGTTCCGGAATAAACCCTGAAATAGTCAACGAAATCTTTGACCCTTATTTTACAACCAAAGAAATGGGAAAAGGATCGGGAATGGGATTGTCTATTGTACACGGTATTGTCAAAAATCATGGCGGTTCTGTGTCAGTTGATAGTCAGCCTGGTAAAGGCAGTTCTTTCCACCTCCTATTTCCAATGGTGGATGAAAAACCGGTGAATGAAACTGCGATGGCTAATGAATATTCTTTGGGTACAGAAACGATTCTTTTTGTTGATGATGAAAAAGCCATCACTGATATGGCTCAGAAAATATTAGAAAAACTGGGTTACAAGGTTACGGTGAGGCTGAACCCCATAGAAGCATTGAGTTTATTCCAGTCCAAACCTGATGCTTTCGATCTGGTCGTAACCGATATGACAATGCCGCACATGACCGGTGTAAAACTGGCTCAGAAACTAAAAGAAATCCGTTCGGATATTCCCGTCATCATCTGCACGGGGCACAGTTCTTTAATTGATGAGGAAAAAGCAAAACAATTTGGGATTGACGGCTATCTGATGAAGCCAATGCCTATGTCAATAGTTTCAAAGGAGATAAGAAGGGTTTTAGATAAATAACACAATTTTTTTGATGTCTTGAAATAAGTATAATGCCTGGATACTTCTGAGTTTTTAATTAAAACCTGATTCTATATCTTGTGGTGGGATAGGATTAAAGCCTGAATTATCAGATTAAATTATATGAGCCAGAACCAACATCATAAGCCATTCTTTCGCATTAAACTATTTAATATATAAAGATAATAGCAACAACTTTTCTTGATGCATCCCCTCTGTTGTGTGGAGGGTATATTCCAGAGTTGCTTGTTTTTTAGGGTTGGATGGATTATTTTGAGGGAAGAGACCGGTTCTGTTAATCATGGAACCGGTCTTTTATTTTTAAATCAAAACAAATCTGTAATGGGAAACATATAAATGATATAAGGGGAAAATTATGTGGAAGCCAAAAGAAATAATAGTAAATGAAAAAGTAAAAAATGATCCTGCAACCAAATATTTCCTGGATCAATGTCAGGGTGTCACTGTTGCCTATGTTGATAGTGGACGTAGCACTAATATTGTTGCAAATTCAAAGGTATTACAATCCTGTGGTCCGAAAATGCTTGATAAAATAGTTGCCGGAAAACAGGTCGTCTATATCTCCCCTGCAGGAACGGCAGTAGATAAGTTTGATATGCCAGATGACAGGATGCTGTGTCCTCATTTTGACAGATTAAAACTTGCTTCTAATGGATGTTTTTATCAATGCGACTGGTGTTACTTGAAATTGACTTATCGTGCAGCTTTCCCCTTTATTACGGTCAAAGTGGAATATGATAAAATTAAAACTCAGCTTGAAAAAAGGTTATCTCAAACAGACTGTCCTGTAATTTTCAATAGCGGTGAACTTGCTGATTCACTTGCCATGGATAATTTAACCGGCGCCGGAAGAGAATTTATCCCCTGGTTTGGGAATACAGCAAACGGATATCTGTTCATGCTGACCAAGAGTGATAATGTTGACGGAATTTTGGATTTGGATCATCAAGGACATACCATAGTTGCCTGGAGCATGAATCATGACAGTATATCAAGGAAATTTGAAATCGGGGCTCCCATTTTTGAAAGAAGACTTAATGCCGCGATAAAAGTCCAAAAGGCTGGATATCCCTTGAGAATCAGATTGGACCCTATTATTCCGTTTGATGGCTGGGAAAAAGCGTATGCAGAAACCATTAAATCTATCTTTGACAAGGTTTCTCCTGAACGTATGACCATTGGGACGTTGCGGTTTGAAAAGGGTTTTTATGGTATGAGAAACACCATATTTACTACGGGTCCAGAGTTGCCTGGGATATTGGATCAGATGGAACCCATGTTTGAACCTAAGCTGTTTGATGGGTTAAAAAGTCCAAAGTCAGGTAAATACAGTTTTTCTGAAGACAAACGAACTGAGATTTTTAAATTTGTTATCAATGAGATTCGGAAATATTCAGATTGTAAAATTGCCCTATGCAAGGAATCTGCGAATGTTTGGAATGATACTGGACTTGAGCTTTCAAAATGTAGTTGTGTGTGCCAGTTGGATTATGCAGATATGAGTTAATTGATTTCAAAAAACTTTCAAATCGTTTATTATCAGTGTGTTATCATTTTTTGTTGTCTTAAATTACTTAATGCGATATGTGTTTTGACAAATAATTCGCATTACCACATTTATAATACTGCTCCAATTGATTTTCAAAATATCAAGGAGTTCCAGATGACAAAAGATATTAACAAAGAAGCTTTCGATGAGTCCACAAAATTGAAGTTAGAAATTTTCGGTGACTGTTTTCGTGAATGGTTACCAGTTTTTATACATAATCCATCCATAAAAAAAATTTATATTTATGATTTTTTTGCCGGTAGTGGTGCTGATCCATTAGGCAACTTTGGAAGTCCATTAATTCTTCTTGAGGAGGCAAAAGGGAAGGACAAATCGTATTGTGGAAGGATAAACAAGCCAATAGAATTGGTTTTTAATGAATCACTGAAAAAAAAAGTGGACCGCCTCAAAGATATTATAGAAAATTATATCTCAACATGCAAATTAGAAAACAGTTGTAACCGCTGCATTCATAAAACTGAAATAAAAAATGACTTTTTTAAAGACGGATTTTATACAGCAAACGTCCAAAATATCCTTCAAAATGAAGACTATGGTAAATTTGTTTTGTTAGATCAATATGGATTCAAAGAAATTGATAATCACGTGTTTTTAGATCTTGTGAATTCTCCAAAGACGGATTTTATATTTTTTATTTTCTCGTCATTCATAAG
>CAYWGN010000267.1:0-6657 GCA_964457495.1 uncultured Desulfobacula sp. | reverse complement strand
CTGTACATGAGGATTTCAGGATTTTGCAGCAACGCAGTAGATGGGTGAGTTTTCGCCCAAACACTAAATATATTGGGAGAAAGGTTTCTATGGATAGCAATACAAAAATTGCAGTTATCGGGCTGGGTTATGTTGGTTTGCCGCTGGCCGTTCATTTTGGTGCAAAATTTCATACAATAGGTTTTGACCTGAAAGACAGTATTATTGCAAACTGTAAAAAATTTGAAGATCCCACAGGTGAAGTTTCAAAAAAAGAGTTTGAAAAAGCCAATTTTTTTTATCCCACATCTGATCCCAAGAAAATTTCAGATGCAGACTATATTATTGTGGCAGTGCCCACGCCAATAGACAAAGCCAGACGTCCTGATTTGAAATATATGGAAAGTTCATCCACCACGGTGGGTCAATATATGAAAAAGGATGCCATCGTTATTTTTGAATCAACTGTCTATCCCGGTGTTACAGAAGATGTCTGTGTCCCGATTTTGGAAAAAATGTCAGGGTTACAATGGAAAAAAGATTTCCATGTAGGATACTCTCCAGAACGAATTAATCCAGGGGATAAGGAACATACCCTGCCAAAAATTGTAAAAGTGGTTTCAGGAGATGATGAAAAAACCTGTGATAAGGTGGCAAAGCTTTATGAAACTATTATTGTGGCAGGAACCCACAGAACAAAAACCATAAAAGAAGCAGAAGCTGCCAAAGTTATTGAAAATACGCAAAGAGATTTAAATATTGCCTTAATGAATGAACTGGCACTTATTTTTGATAAATTAGATATTGATACAAAAAATGTGTTGGACGCAGCCGGTTCCAAGTGGAATTTCCTTCCCTTTAAACCCGGACTTGTAGGCGGCCACTGTATTGGTGTTGATCCATATTATTTAACCTTTAAGGCAGAATCAGAAGGGTATCATCCCCAGATCATTTTATCCGGCCGAAGAATCAATGATAACATGGGACGGTTTGTGGTTGAAAAAACCATTAAAATGATGATTAATCAGGGATTTAATATTAAGGATTCAAAAGTTGGGGTTCTGGGTCTGACCTTTAAAGAAGACTGCCCGGATCTGAGAAATACCCGGGTGGTTGATATAATTGAGGAACTTCATTCCTATGGAACAAAAGTCCTGGTTCATGATGCGATTTCTGATCCCAAAGAGGCTTTGTCATATTATGATATAAATCTATGCAAATGGGAGGATCTCAAAGATCTTTCTGCTCTCATTCTTGCAGTACCCCATAAAGAGTATCTGGATAAAAACCTTTCTGAATTTAAAGATATGCTTCTTTCAAATGGCTGTCTGGTTGACGTGAAATCAGTATTTGATCCAGAAGAAGCAAAAGAACTGGAGATTAATTTCTGGCGGTTGTAAATGTGATGGGACATACAATACAAATTATTTTAAACATATAAAAGGCAATGTTCAATGAAACTGACGATTATTGGAACCGGCTATGTAGGACTTGTTACAGGGGCATGTTTTGCAGAAATGGGAAGTATAGTGACCTGCGTTGATATAGACCGGACAAAAATAGAAAACTTGAAAAACGGCATACTTCCCATTTATGAACCTGGACTTGAAAACCTTGTCATACAAAATTATAAGGAAGGTACCTTAAAATTTTCCACAAGCCTTGAACAGGCAGCAGAAGATTCCAATATTTTCTTTATCGCAGTGGGCACACCACCTGGCGAAGATGGATCCGCAGACCTGCAATATGTCTTACAGGTTGCAAAGGAAATAGGCCAGAATATCAACGATTATTCAGTGATTATAGACAAATCAACAGTCCCAGTTGGGACGGCTGATAAAGTTAAATTCACCATACAAAAAGAACTTTTAAACAGGGGTGTCAATATTGAATTTGATGTGGTCAGCAATCCTGAATTTTTAAAGGAAGGTGCTGCTGTAAGTGATTTTCTCAAACCGGATCGAATTATTATCGGGGTTGATTCCCAGCGTGCTGCCGAGCAAATGAAACGGCTTTATGCCCCGTTTTCACGGAACAGGGAAAAGATTATATCCATGAATGTCCGTGATGCAGAAATGACCAAATATGCTGCAAATTCAATGCTGGCAACCAAAATATCCTTTATGAATGAAATATCCAATATCTGTGAAAGACTGGGCGTGGATGTTGAAAATGTCAGAAAAGGAATCGGGTCTGACTCAAGGATCGGGTATTCATTTATTTATCCAGGATGCGGCTATGGGGGATCATGTTTTCCAAAAGATGTCAAGGCGCTGATTAAAACAAGTAAAGACAATGGTTTTGAACCAGCGCTGCTCAATGCTGTGGAAAAGAGAAATAATTTTCAAAAACAGGTATTGTCAGATAAAATTATTAAAAAATTTGGAAAGGATCTTTCAGATAAAACCTTTTGCATGTGGGGCCTTTCTTTTAAGCCTGGCACAGATGATATGAGGGAATCTTCATCATCTGTGATCCTCAAAGAATTGATGGATTCAGGAGCCATAGTCAAAGCTTTTGATCCCGTTGCCATGGATCAGGCACGTAAAGAGTTGCCTGAAAATTGGTTTACAGAGGGCCGGCTGAAATTAGAGGTCAACCAATACAAAGCAATTGAAAATACAGATGCATTAATCCTGGTCACAGAATGGAAAACCTTCAGGCAGCCTGACTTTAAGCTCATGGCAGATACCATGAGGCAAAGGGTTATATTTGATGGGAGAAACCAATATGACCCGGTCGAAGTCAGGGAAGCAGGATTTGAATACCACGGGATTGGAAGAGAAAATGTGTAATGATTATTTCCAGAGAGGACAGATTTTAAATCTGTCCCCCAGTTAATGCTGTTTTTACGCAAGCGCCCTTGAAACAATTTCATAAACATTTTTAGAAAGAGTTTGGGTGGATAAAATCCGTTCAAGCTCTTTTTGCATTAAAGCCTTTCTATCATCATCATATTTTTTCCAGAGATTAAAACACGATGACAGCCTGGCTGCAATCTGGTGGTTGATTTTATCCAATAAAATAATCTGATCTGCAATAAATCGGTATCCGCCCCCATCTGTTTGATGAAAGTTGATTGGGTTCTGCAGGGCAAAAACGTAAATCAGGGATCTTACCTTATTTGGATTTTTAATGGAAAAATCCAAATGCCGGGTAAGGGCTGTGACATTTTCCAAAGTATCGGGAAGAGGGGAGCCTGCCTGAACAGCAAACCATTTATCCAGAACAAGCTTGTCATGCTGCCATTTGGCATGAAATTTTTCAACAGCCTTTTGTTTTATATCTGGATCAATTCCTGCAAGGATTTTAAACCCGGCCAGTTCATCTGTCATGTTTTCAGCAGATTCATAATGATCCCAGATAAGCCCTGTTGTCCCAGATTCCTTTAAACTGCCCAGGTATGACAAACATAAGTTTTTCAGAGCTCGGTCTGCCATTATCTCATGGGACATCATTGTATCATGGGGCTTGCTCAAAGGATTTGTTTGAGAGCAAAGAGCAATAATTTCCATGAATTGATCTTTCAGTTGGGCTGCAATATATTGCTTTAAAAACAGCCTTGCCTTGTGGATGGCATTGACATCAACAAGATCAAAATGATCTTTGATTTCAGTTTCCATTGGCAGGGAAAGCGCCTTTGCTAAAAATGCATGATCCTGGGTCTGGTCCTTCAGCGCTTTTTTAAACGCTGCCATCAAATCTTTGGAAACAGACAATTTTTTTCCGGCTTGAATGGATAGGATTATCTGTTTGATTTCCTTGATAAAAAGAGTTTGTGCGGCATCCCACCGGCTGAACTCATCTGTATCATTTGCCATGAGAAAAGAAAGTTCTTTATCCGTAAAATCGGTTTGAATCTTTACAGGTGCAGAAAATTGCCTGAATATGGAAGGAAGGCTGTTTTCCTGGATGTTATTAAAAACAAAGGTCTTTTTATCATCTTTAAGCTCAAGCAACCTTTTATCATCAGGTGTTATATCTTTTCCTTGAGCATCCATAATCCCAAAGCTGATCGGAATATGAAGCGGTTTTTTGATCTCCTGGTTTCTGTCCGGCTGGGTCTTTTGCTGAAAGGTGATTTCAAGCTTTCTGGATTCTGGTCGATAGACTCTGGTCATGGTGATAGTTGGCGTGCCAGATTGAAAATACCACAGCTTGAATTGTTCAAGATCCTTGCCTGAAGCTTTTTCCATCACCCCGACAAAATCGTCTATACTCACTGCCATCCCGTCAAATGTTTCAAAATAGAGGTCAATGCCTTTTCTGAAATTTTGTTCCCCTATCAATTGATGGATCATTCTGACAAGTTCAGACCCTTTTTCATAGACAGTCATGGTATAAAAATTATCCATTTTGATATAAGAATCCGGCATTACTGGGTGGGCCATGGGACCTTGGTCCTCAGGGAATTGATTTCCCCTTAAGTTTTTTACATTTGAAATTCTCTCAACACTTCTTGAATTTAAGTCTGAAGAAAATTCCTGGTCCCTGAACACTGTCAATCCTTCCTTCAGGCTTAACTGGAACCAGTTTTTCAGGGTAACCCTGTTACCCGTCCAATTATGGAAATATTCGTGGCCGATAACCCCTTGAATATTAATATAATCTTCATCTGTAGCCGTTGCAGGATCAGCCAGAACATATTTGGAGTTAAAAATATTCAACCCTTTGTTTTCCATGGCTCCTGCATTAAAATCATTTATTGCCACGATCTGATAAAGATCCAGATCATATTCAAGACCGAATCGTTTTTCATCCCATGCCATGGCCTGTTTTAAAGACTTCATGGCATGCCAGCATTTATCAATATTTTCTTTTTCAGAATAGATTTTTAATTCAACTCTTCTGCCGGAACTGGTGATAAATTGATCCTCAATATGATCTATATTCCCTGCCACAAGGGCAAATAGATAACTTGGTTTTTTAAAGGGGTCTTCCCACCTGACAAAGTGTCTGTTGCTGTCAAGATTTCCTGACTTAACCAGGTTGCCATTGGAAAGCAAAACAGGATATTGGGTTTTATCGGCAATAATTGTGCAGGAATATTTGGCCATAACATCGGGCCGGTCCGGGAAAGGGGTTATTTTTCGAAACCCCTGGGCTTCGCATTGGGTACACAAAATAGTTCCTGATTTGTACAATCCTTCAAGGCTGGTATTTTCATGGGGCCTTAAAATACTGGTGATTTCAAGGTCAAATGTATCAGGAGTCCTTGCTATTTTAAACAACCCATCATCTGTCTCATACTCTTCGGGCAGCAAAACCATGCCGCCGGCAATGACAGAAATAATATCAAAGGACCCTTTATCAAAAACAAGGGAGGTGTCCTTATCTGCAGCCATTTTATTTTTTCTTATTTTCAGGTGGGAACTTACCTGGGTCTGATCTTCTTTAATCTCAAAGGTCAGATCTGCCTGATCAACAAAAAATGCCGGAGGTGTATAATCTTTAAGATATATTTTTTTTGGAGTTTTCATGCCCGAAAAATAAACCCGGAATATCAAAATGTCAATTAAAGATGTTGGACTGACAAGGTGATATTTTATTTTAACGACGATCACACTATATCAGTCGTATATAAAAATATGAATAAAAGAAACATGAGGCAGAAAATAAAAAAAGCAGGACTTCTTACGAAGTCCTGCTTTGATTGTGATTAAAGATAAAAGGGGTTTATTTGTTTGTTCTTTTTCTTCCCATGCCAGCTATACCAAGAAGACCTATTCCAAAAAGAACCATGGTGGCAGGTTCTGGAACAGGATTGTATTTACTACCAACTAGCTGGCTTTGAAT
This sequence comes from uncultured Desulfobacula sp., assembly GCA_964457495.1. Lineage (GTDB taxonomy): Bacteria > Desulfobacterota > Desulfobacteria > Desulfobacterales > Desulfobacteraceae > Desulfobacula. The sequence continues at coordinate 882 of CAYWGN010000267.1, read as the reverse complement.
GTCTGCTGTCCCGCTCGCATCAGTTAAGTTGACAGCTTGTATGTCCCAGTCTGCTAAAAATGTAGTAAGCCCACCACTAATACTAAGGACCTCAAACTCATAACTAAAAGGTGTCCAGTCATTTATGGATACCGGGTACAACGGGTTCGTCGTTTCATCTTCCAACCACCAGATGGCGTTCTGAACCTTGTTCTTAGCTCCATAGCCAAAACCAAAATCGCCAGAAAGATATGAAGCAAACAGCCACTTGGTTTGAACAGAAACAGTGTCATGAGGGCTAGGGCCCAAAAGATCAGGAGTGAGATTATTGCCGCCACTGGTTGCGTAATCTTCAACAGAGTCGACTTCATATTCCACATCAGGCGTAAAGGTAATCGAACTTTCAAGACAGAATGAATCATATGAGATCCAGACACCTGGACCATCGTACTTTGTCATTGTATACATAGCCTTACCGCCAACGCTCATTTTTACTGTGTCATCTATATCTATCGGCAATGCCCAGGCACTTCCCACCATTAAAAACATTAACCCGGATAAAAGTCCTGCTTTAATAAATTTTTTCATACTTAGCTCCTTTAATTTTACCTATTTAAAAGTTTTATTCATTATTTTTACTATTGAATTTTAAATAAAGCAACATGTATGCCAAACAATGAAAATCTTTGTTGGTGGGAGTTTTATAAAATAAAGCAATTAAATTATGAAATAAAATACACAAATTTGGATAAAAAATTGCCTAATAGGTGAATAAAATATAACTTATTTGCCTAAACAATAAGGTCGGCTGGTAATTTTAGACATTAATTAACCAAAAATATGAAAATTCATAAAGGGGTAATAATAATTTTTTCATGTTTCCTGGTGAAAATATTTTTGCTC
>CAYWGN010000266.1:0-6722 GCA_964457495.1 uncultured Desulfobacula sp. | reverse complement strand
TCTACTTGTTATGCAAAGATTGTCGATATGCTTAATAATTTTTGGATCAATATTTAGATTTATAGCTGTATCATTGAGACTTGGTAATTTAATCTGTTCTTTTGGAGATGGTGACATTATAAATACTGCATCATCTTTTTTAATTCTATTTTCTACATTTAATTCACCATCATTGGTAATAATTTGTATCTGATCTTTATTTTCAAATTCTTTTTCTGTATTAAATAGTTCATACATTAAAGCTATAGTTGCGTGCCCACAAAAATTAACTTCTCTTTCAGATGAATAAAATTTTATTCCATATTTTGCTTCTTTAATTTTGTGTATATATCCTACTTCGCTTACAAAACCTTTTAATTCTTTTGCAATTTTAAGCATATCATCTGGCTTTATATCTTTTTTTGATTCTAACCAAATTGTACCTGCCGGATTTCCATTTGACTTTTCAGTTGCAAAAGCATCTATTTTCTTGAATTTATATAATTTTTTCTTCATTTCTCGGTTTCTCCTAACTTTTGTAAATATAACGCTTGAACTCACTGGTTTTCACAGAGCGAAGCGGAGTGGAAATCCAGTGAATTGATATTGGGCATTTTTTCAAAGCTGCGCTTTCATCAAATGCCCGAAATTTCCAACCATAAGTTTATCTGCTCGATCATTGAAAAATCGTGCATTAATCTCTTCAGGTCCAATATCTTCAGCTTTTGTAAAACCAATAGCCTGTAGATCCATTATCAGTGAGTTTGGATCATAAAAGGTCTGCCAAGGTTCTCCGAAACTTCTTACCTTGTTGGATAGCAAGCTAAAAATCAATCTACGTAAAAATTTCTGCGAAGAAGGAGGAATCACGTAATCAAATACAACTTCGCTACCTATAGGCGCAGACGAAGAAATGTATTTCATCGTTGTCATCATTGCTTCACGACTTAAATACATTGTCACGCCAAGCCATGAAAAAAAGGACGGTTCATCCGTCCTGAATCCGGCTTCTCGTAACTGATCTGCCAATGCCTGATTTTCAAAGTTTATTGAAGTAAAGGTTAATGATTCTGGTATGGGTATTTTCGCCACATCAAGTTGCTGGCGTTTCCATTCTTGTGTGGCCGGATAATCAACCTCAAACACTTTTAGACCGTTAGAAGAATGCGGATTGCGATAGGCAAAGGTATCGAGTCCCGCACCAAGAATAACGTACTGACGGATACCACGATTGATTGCTAAAGAGAGCTCATCCTCAACAAATCTGCTGCGTGCGGCTACAATAGATCGAAGATATTTATGTATTCTTGATTCGAACTTTCGCTTATTTTTCCGGATGTCAGAAACACTTTGAGTACTGATAATCCTTAACGCTATTGGATCTTCGAAAACTTTTGGATTATCAAAAATCTGATGTGCTGCTCTCATTATCGCGATTCTATCCGCAGTTATACTGGGGCTATCTTGTTTCATAAATTTCTCCAGATTATTGTTTGCCAATATGCAACGCCTGTTTCACCTTTGTGTTCTGTTTTGGGAATTAAGTATCATGTCCCCGGAATTATTAAAAGGAGCTTGTTTATGCTGAAAATCAAGAGAGAACCTTGCTTCATTGATTGACAGATCTTTGCGTAAAAACGATGCACTATCGCTACTCTTTCCTGTCCTCAACAAACCAAATCGATAGTGTGTTTTAATAATAGCTTGAAATTATTCATATTATTTTTTTTTAAAATCTGTTGGTATAAACTTTGCTTATCCCTTAAGAGAATACGTTCAAATAGTTACAACCCGCAACAAAGGGGAAAAATATGAAACAAGCGCCAGAAATAGGGATTACAAGCCAGATGCCGGGACCGAATCCGGATGAACTTGCCAAACAATCTTTGAAAAAAATCAAACAAAAATTCATTGTGATGAGCGGTAAGGGAGGTGTGGGTAAAACAAGCGTATCTGTAAACCTCGCCATTGCCCTCGCCGGAAAAGGATACCAGGTCGGATTAATGGATGTGGATATCCATGGACCTGATATTCCCAGAATGCTGGGGCTGACAGGGATGCTGACAGCTGACGCCAACAAAAAAATGATACCGATACCCTACTCTGACAACTTAAAAATCGTGTCCATGGAGTCGCTGATGTCGGACAAGGATGATGCGGTTATCTGGAGAGGCCCGTTAAAACACACAGTCATCCGGCAATTCATAGGGGAAGTCAGCTGGGAAAATCTGGATTACCTGATTATTGATTCCCCGCCAGGGACCGGGGATGAACCCTTGACCATTGCCCAACTGATCCCTGATGCCAAGGCCATCATTGTCACTACCCCCCAGGAAGTCGCTCTGGCTGATATCAGGAAATCCATCAGTTTTTGTAAAAATGTAAATATGAGCATATTTGGAATTATTGAAAACATGAGTGGTTTCACCTGTCCCCACTGTAACAAGGTCGTTGATATTTTTGGAACCGGTGGTGGTGAAAAAACAGCTTTGGCATATGACATCAAATTTTTGGGGAGAATTCCTTTTGACCCTGATATGGTAAAATGCGGAGATGAAGGTGTTGCATTTCAACAAAAATTTAAAGAATCCGCAATTACTGACACGTTTAATAAAATTACAGAAAAGATGTAACCCATTATTTAAAAACACACAATAACAACAAAAGAATTTTATCACACGTTTTAATTAAAGGAGAATTATTATGGCAGCATTACCCGAAGAAGTCAGCATTGCCTGGGAAAATCGTAAAGGTCCTATTATTTTATCAACCGTTAATAAAAAGGGAATCCCAAATTCCATATATGCAACTTGCGTATCCAAATACAGTGCGGATATCCTGGTGGTTGCCAATAATTATTTTTCAAAAACATTGGAAAATATACAGGAAGGAAGCAAAGGGTCCATCCTTTTCATCACCAAAGAGGATAAATCCTATCAGGTTAAGGGACGTATTGAATACCACAAAGACGGCCCAGTGTTCGATGATATGAAAAAGTGGAATCCTGAAAAGCATCCCGGCCACGCAGCAACTGCTTTAAAGGTTGAAGAGGCGTATTCAGGAGCTAAAAAACTGTTATAGATAAAATTTTAGATCCTTTCAGGAAAACCCACATTGGGCGCAAACCTGGGACAATTAATTGATAAATTAAGCCCCCTTGGCATCGAAATTGCCGTCATTACCAATTCAACGCTGCAAATCAGCCACGCGGTTTTTTACGTTGGCTGATTTGCTTTATTCTTTGCGGCAAAGGATTAATTTACTTTTACCTGATCTGGTGTGTGATAAAGTGACATTGGCAAAAATTTTCTCAAATGGAGTAATGCCCTGTTCTACAAACCCCCGGCTACCCGGAAGCCTTGAGATACGGGCGGCGGAACGACAACCTCAATCAAATTTTTAATTTTATATCCAGCACCGGAGTCCCGCTGATGGCATCCAGTCCTTTGACAAACAATGTGTTGCCCTTGATATCCAGGAGCCTTACATCCTGGATCCCGATCCTTGAGAGCCTGTCTGGGGTCCGGGAGGCGAATACCCCGACCTGTTTGCCGTCAAGTCCCCGCTTAAAGAGGGTTTTAACCGAACGGGATTTATGCAGATAGTAAACTATTGTAATCTCGGGTTCCTGATCAAGCCCGGACATAAACCGCTTTTGGGAAGGTAACAGCTCAATTTTAGAAACAGTGTCAGTCCCTTTTCTTCCAAACTGTGTGTGGTCCCTTTCAAGGTTGTTGTTGACAATTCCAATGGGGTAGATAGTTACAGGTGAACCATTCCCAAAAAGACATTTTCGGCACACTTGCCGGTTGTCGATGGTGAACAGGTCTTCAGTGTTGCAGGCAGAGTTGCACTCAGAACAGTGGATAGTCTTGTTGTTTTTTGATTCGATGCTGATCTCCTTTATAATAAATCTTTGTCAGCGTGTCATGGTTTCCAATATGATGGTTTTGTGTACTCACGCGAAGTCAACTTCCCGCGAACTTAGGTTTTCTTTTCTCCGTGAATGCAGTTACCGCTTCAAACAGATCATCGGACGGGATAATATTGGTACTTATGGATGCTACGTATTTTAATCCGTCATCTACACTCTTGCCGATACCGTGATTGAGAACATTTTTTGATGCCTGGACGGCAAGGGGAGAACAGTCTGCGATCTCCATGGCCATTTTTTCGGCACCTACCATCAAAGCCTCTGGATTTTCAAAAATTTCATTGAGGAGCAGCACCTCTTTTGCACGATCAGCCGTGATATTTTTTGCTGTATAGGCAAGTTCCCTGGTGATGCCTTGACCAACAATATGGGGCAATCTCTGGAGAACGCCGACATCGGCCACAAATCCCACAGCCGCTTCCCTTAATGAAAACACGGCATCTTTTGAGCCCAGTCGGATATCGCAGGCCGTAATCATATCAAGGCCTGCACCGATACAATGACCGTGAACTGCAGCAATCACAGGTTTTTTGCATTTTTCGATACAGGTAATGGTTTCCTGAAGGGCGTAAATTTTTTGTAGTAACTGCCATTTAACACCACCTTTCTGGGCCGGGTCCATCAATTCCGGAATTTCACCCACCATGCTCATCAAATCGATACCCGCACAGAAGGCCGGGCCTTTTCCTGCAACAATAATTACCCGGATGTCAGGATCATTGTTCAGGGATGCGAAAACATCGGGCGCTTCTTTCCATGCCGGAGGGTTCATGGCATTCTTTTTGTCAGGCCGGTTCAGGTACACCCAGGCAATCGGTGCTTTTTTTTCAATCAAATAGTATTTATATTCGCTCATATTTATTCCTTTTATTACGGTTGATAATATTAATATCTGCGGTCTGACCCCATTCTAACATGCTATTCATAAAAAAACGTATAAAATTTGTCATAGACCCAGCGGAAAAATATTGATATTTGAGTGAAATGGGAGAATAATCCATTTAACCGGGGCTCAGTTCCGACAATGAGTCCTTGCAATTGAAAAGAAGAAGTAAGAATGACTGATATTGATACCCTGATTGTGGGCGGGGGCCTGAGCGGCGTCTATGCGGCCTGGCTTCTGTCCAGGGAAAATAAATCCTTTATATTGTTGGAGGCCCGGGACCGGATCGGCGGCCGGATCCAATGCCCCAAACATGACAATTTCTCCACAGACCTTGGCCCGTCCTGGTTCTGGCCAGCCTTTAACCCGAGAATTTCTCGACTGGTCAAAGAGATGGGCCTTGATGCCTATCCTCAGTATGAATCCGGACTAGGCAGATTTCAGATGCCAGACGGCACCCCCAGGACTATTTCAGGCTACCCCATGGAGCCTGAGGCATGGAGGATTTCAGGTGGTATGATCGCCTTGGTGGACCGTTTTTTTAATAACCTTCCCCGGGATGCTGTCCGCCTGAATCACCCGGTCTGTGAAATCCAAAAGCGGGAAACCGGTATTCGGGTTGGGGTGGGCGAGTTGGAACAGGAAGAACGGACCTGGTTCAAGGCCCGAAAAGTTATCCTGGCCCTTCCTCCAAGGCTGGCTGCAGCCAGTATCCTGTTTACACCGGACTTGTCTCCGGCCCTGACCCAGGCCATGCTGAAAACCAAAACATGGATGGCAGGACACGCCAAATTTTTTGCTCTATATCCCTCTCCCCACTGGCGGCAGGCTGGCCTTTCCGGCCAGGCCTTCAGCCAATATGGTCCTCTGGGTGAAATCCACGACGGTTCCAACCGGGAACCCAACGCCCCATACGGCCTCACCGGATTCGTCAGTGTTCCGGCGGCCCAGCGAAGGGAGCCGAAAGCCCTTAAACAGGCCATCCTTGCTCAGCTCGACCTGATGTTCGGATCTCCGGCCGGCCACCCCCAGGTTTTTTATTTAAAGGATTGGGCTCAGGAACGGTTCACTGCCACACAATTTGACCAGAGAGGTCCCCATGAGCATCCCCTGTTCAATCCGCCGGACGGGAAAAATAGTATCTGGGACAACCAGGTTCTGCTGGCCGGCACAGAAACCGATGACCAGCTGGGCGGTTATCTGGAAGGCGCTCTGGCCAGTGCCGAACGGGCCGTTAAAGAGGGGATGCAGTGTTTCAACAGGATTTAAAAAAACGGCAACTGCCATATTTTCTATATCATGTGAGATTTTCCAGCCTTCATCAGGGTGGAATGGTTCTTGTGCCCGGACCACTTGGGGAGATCATCCAAAATGTCGACGACCCGCGTGCCATAGAAAATATGGCAGGTTGGTTTGAATGAATCCGGAACCTCAGCACAATGCCCGAAATTAAATAACGTGGGAAAGGCAAGCCACATCCTACGACCTTCATCAGCAATTGGTGTACCACACCTTTCGCAGCTGATTTTGCAAGGCAAAAGTCGTTTATGGCAGCTTTGTTCGCTATTAAAAAAATGCAGGTGATTGAAACCTGCGGTAAGCCTCACATGGCGTTTTTGAAATATGGCAGCCCACTGCATGGGAGCACCGTGCAGTTTCTGACAAGTCAGGCAGTGGCAAATTTTTGCATCCACGGGATCGGCGCTAACCTCGTATCGAACATCCCCACAAAAGCAAGAGGCTCTGTATTTGGGAATAAACGCCGCATCGTCCAAGGACGCATATTCGGTTCCTAATCGGTTTTCCATGGAGAAACCTTTGATTAATTAATCGTTTCAGTTAAATGATTCTGCCAGGCTGAATTAACAGTTTCCATGGCAGCAGCATTCCGGTCCTTGCTTTGTAGGATTCCCATTCTGGATAGCG
>CAYWGN010000265.1:0-6768 GCA_964457495.1 uncultured Desulfobacula sp. | reverse complement strand
CAGGGAAGGTGGACGTACTGTTGGTGCCGGTGTTATCGGTGAAATTGTAGAATAAGTTAGGAAGAACATTTCTATCATGTTGAAAACTAAAATTAGGATCAGGCTCAAAGCATATGATCATAAACTTCTTGATCAATCTTCAGTAGATATCGTTGATACTGCAAGGAAAACCGGTGCCAAAATTGTTGGGCCGGTACCTCTTCCGACACGTATAAACAAGTTTACTGTATTGCGTTCCCCCCATGTGAATAAAAAATCACGGGAACAATTTGAAATCAGAACGCATAAAAGAATGATGGATATTCTAGAACCAACCCAGCAGACAGTTGATGCGTTAATGAAGCTTGATCTTTCGCCGGGTGTGGACGTAGAAATTAAATTATAGTTCAATAACAGGAACCAATTATGAGTGCATTACTTGGAAAAAAAATCGGAATGACCAACGTCTTTTCCGCAGATGGAAAGCTTGTTCCTGTTACAGTTTTGCAAGTCGGGCCATGTGTTGTTACCCAGGTTAAAACAAAAGGAACTGATGGGTATAATGCTCTTCAACTTGGATTTGATGAAAAACCGGTTGAAAAATTGAATAAACCCATGGCTGGACATTTGAAGAAAACTAGTGATAAGGGATTTTGTGTTTTAAGAGAGTTCAGAACCGATGATGCTGAAATAGTTGAACCAGGTGCAACCATCGGAATTGATATATTTGTTATTGGCGACAAAGTAAATATATCTGGAATTTCAAAAGGGCGCGGTTTTCAGGGAACCATTAAACGGCATGGGTTTAGCCGCGGTCCTGAAACACATGGTTGTAGAAATCATCGAAAACCAGGGTCGATTGGAAACAGTGCCTGGCCGGGAAAAGTTATTAAGGGAAAGAAACTTCCGGGTCATATGGGCACAAACAGAGAGACTGTAAAGAATCTCACAATTGTGGATATTAGGCATGAAGATAACCTCCTGTTGATTAAAGGCCCAGTGCCTGGTTTTAAAACAGGAATATTGGAAGTGTTAAAGATTGATAAAAAGTAGTGAGATTTGAGTAATGAGATTTGAGATTTCAGAAGTGATGAGTAAATGTCTGTAATTTGTTCTTCACGACTCAAGAGGTCAGAGCTCACAACTTAATATAGGATTAAAATGCGGCTATGGGTATTGCAATTTTATCGCAGTGATGCATAGCTGATCAAAATTTATGAGGAAGAATATGGCTACTGTAGATGTATTAAACAGTGCAGGTAAAAAAGTGTCTGAAACTCAGCTTTCTGAGGAGATTTTCAACACACCCATTAAAAAAAGTGTTCTTCACGAGGTTGTTCGGTCCCAGCTTGTTGCAAAACGAGAAGGGACGGCTGCGTGTAAGACCAGGGGTATGGTGAGAGGTAGTACCAGAAAGTTGTTTAGACAGAAAGGGACCGGTAATGCACGTGCCGGCAGTGTAAAATCTCCTTTAAGAAAGGGTGGTGGAGTTATTTTTGGGCCGTCTCCAAGATCCTATGCGATCAAGGTACCCAAAAAAGTAAGAAAACTTGCCCTGAAAATGGCGCTAAGCTCAAAGGTGGAGGATAATACCATTTATATAATTGATGATTTCAATCTTGAAACCATCAAGACCAGGGAATTTGTCAATGTACTCAATGCATTAGACCTTTCTGACTTGTTGATTGTTTCTGATGCCGAGGAAGCAACTCTTTTGCTTTCTTCCAGAAATATTCCAGATGTCAAAGTGATAAAAACCGAGGGTCTCAATGTATATGATATTTTAAAGTTTAAAAACCTTCTTTTAGTAGAATCGACCATTAAAAATATCGAAGGGAGGTTGAGTTAAGATGGAACAATATGACATTATTAGAGGGCCAGTAGTTACAGAAAAAACTACCCTTCAAAAAGAATTGAATAACCAGGTGACACTCAAAGTTGATAAAAGAGCAAATCGGGTTGAAATCAAAAACGCTGTTGAGAAAAGTTTTAATACCAAGGTAAAGCAGGTCAGAACCTTACAGGTAAAAGGAAAAATAAAACAGCGAGGCAGAATCATTGGCAAAAGAAAAGATTGGAAAAAAGCAATAATTACACTGATGCCAGGACAAAGAATTGATTTTTTTGAAGGTGTTTAAAGAGGTATATATATGTCAACAATAATTAAGACAAAGCCGACATCTCCCGGACGACGCTCTCAGGAATATCTTTCTTTTGAAGAAATTACCAAAACCAAGCCTGAAAGACAGCTAACTAAAAAGCTAAATAAACGTGCCGGTCGTAACAGTTATGGAAGAATTACATCTAGGCACAGGGGTGGCGGAGCAAAAAAGAAGTATCGTATAATTGATTTCAAAAGGGATAAAGATGGTATCCCGGCAAAGGTATCAGCCATTGAGTATGATCCGAATAGAAGTGCGAGAATTGCTCTTCTGGTTTATGCAGATGGTGAAAAAAGATATATTTTGGCACCTTTGGAGGTAAAAGTCGGTGATATCCTGGAAACTGGATCAGAGGCTGATATTAAACCGGGTAACTGTATGCCCCTTGAAAATATTCCTTTGGGTACAAGAGTTCATAATATTGAATTAAAAGAAAACAAAGGTGGGCAGATTGTCAGAAGTGCTGGTGCTTATGCACGGCTTATGGCAAAAGAAGGAACTTATGCTCAGGTTCTCCTGCCTTCAGGTGAGGTAAGGATGATTCACCTGAAATGTAAAGCCACTGTTGGTAGAGTGGGTAATGAGAAACATGGTGACGTAAAGATCGGTAAAGCAGGTCGTTCCAGGTGGATGGGACAAAGACCCTCAGTTCGTGGCGTGGCCATGAACCCGGTTGACCATCCTATGGGTGGCGGTGAAGGAAGATCTTCAGGCGGTAGACAGCCTTGTACCCCCTGGGGTGTACCGACAAAGGGCAAGAGAACCAGAAATAACGCCAGAACTGATCAATATATTGTTAAAAGAAGAGCCAAGAGAAAATAGGTAAAAATAAATAGGTGATAAATTATGCCAAGATCATTAAAAAAAGGACCATATATTGCACCACAGCTTTTAAAGAAAGTTTTGGAAGCAAGTAAATCCACACGCAACAAAGTTATCAAAACCTGGTCACGCAGATCTACTATATTCCCTGAAATGGTTGGTGTGACATTTGCTGTACATAATGGTAAAAAATTTATACCCGTCTTTGTTTCAGAAAATATGGTCGGTCATAAGCTGGGAGAGTTCTCACCGACAAGGACATTTTGGGGTCATGCAGGAGATAAAAAATCCAAGAGATAATCTCTTGTTCGATTAAAGGATATTGATATGGAAGTTAAAGCAACTACAAGATACACAAGAATTTCACCATTAAAGCTTCGGCTGCCCATTGTTGAAGTAAAAGGTAAAAATGCCGGACAAGCTCTGACGCTTTTAAAGTTTATGCCGCTCAAGGCCGCAGGAATTATTTATAAAACTTTACAGTCAGCTGTTGCTAATGCCGAGCATAATAATGAGCTTGATGTGGATAAGCTGGTTGTAAAAAATATTTTTGTTGATCATGGTCCTACCATGAAACGGTTCAGACCAAGAGCCAGGGGAAGAGCAGCCAGAATTTTGAAAAGAAGTAGCCACTTAACAGTAATTGTTGAAGATATTGACAATAGGAGGAAATAAGCTTGGGCCAGAAAGTACATCCTACCAGTTTAAGATTAGGCATCATCAGGACCTGGGATTCCAGATGGTATGCAGACAAAGATTATGCCTCTTTTGTTGAAGAAGATTTCAAAGTCAGAAAATTTTTGAAAAAGAAGCTCTTTCATGCTGGTATTTCAAAAATCGAAATAGAACGATTTTCTAAACAAATTCGACTTAGAGTGTTTGCAGCAAGACCCGGTATCATTATCGGGAAAAAAGGATCAGATATTGCTCTTCTCAAACAGGAACTTGAAAAAATGCTAAACCCTTCGGTGCTGATTGATATCAAAGAAGTCAGACGGCCTGAAATTGACGCTCAACTGGTAGCAGAGAATATAGCCCTTCAGCTGGAAAGAAGAATTGCTTTCCGGCGAGCGATGAAGCGAAGTGTGTCCTCTGCCATGCGGTTTGGCGCAAAGGGAATAAAAATCATTTGTGCTGGTCGCCTTGGAGGTGCTGAAATGGCAAGAACCGAGTGGTATAAAGAAGGTCGTATTCCTCTTCACACATTAAGGGCTGATGTTGAGTACGGTTTTACCGAAGCAAAAACCACATACGGTCTCATTGGAATTAAAACCTTTATATTTAAAGGTGAAGTATTAAATCCTGGTGAACAAGCGTTGGAAAAATAAAGGCGATTAGGAGAGATGAAAAATGCTTAGTCCAAAAAATGTAAAATTCCGCAAACAGTTTCGTGGCAGAACAAAAGGCTCACCAGACAGAGGTAATACGCTTAGCTTTGGTGACTTCGGCCTCCAGGCAACTGAATGCGGTTATGTAAATGCAAGACAGATTGAAGCAGCAAGGGTTGCCTTAACCAGGCATGCAAAAAGAGCGGGCAAAAGTTGGATAAGATTTTTTCCTGACCATCCTGTTACCAAAAAACCAGCAGAAGTCAGAATGGGGAAAGGTAAAGGCGCAACAGATGCTTGGGTTGCCAGAGTAAAACCTGGTAAAATTCTTTATGAGATGGAAGGGATCTCAAGAGAAGTTGCCATAGAAGCCATGAAACTTGCCGCCAGAAAACTTTCCGTAAAAACCCGTTTTGTGGAAAGGAGTAAGTAAACATGAAAGCTAGTGAAATTAGAGAGATTGGAGCAGATAAGATTAAAGAAAAGCTTGTTGAATTAAAGAAAGAGCTTTTTAATCTTCGCTTTCAAAACAATGTCGGACAGCTTGAGAACACAGCGACACTTTCAAATGTCAAAAAGGATATTGCAAGATTTTACACAATATCTAAAGAAATGAATGTAAATATTAGCTAATTTGCGAAGAAACTACTATGGAAAATATTCAAAAAAATAAAAGAGAGCTGATAGGTCTTATTGTATCAGACAAAATGGATAAGTCGGTAGTTGTTCAGGTCGAAAGATTTGTTCAGCACAAGGTTTATAAAAAATTTATGAAACGGTATAAAAAATACCATGCTCATGATGAGATCAATGAATGCAGGATCGGTGATACAGTTAAAATTATCGAGACAAGACCTTTGAGCAAGCTAAAACGTTTCAGAGTCACTGGAATCGTTAAAAAAACCGTTTGATTAAAGGAGTTGAGAAATGATTCAGAGTGAAACTAGATTGACTGTGGCAGACAACTCCGGTGCAAAGGAATTGTATTGCATAAAGGTACTAGGCGGATCCAAAAGACGATATGCCAGCATTGGCGATATCATTACCTGCTCTGTTAAAGAAGCTATTCCCAATGCAAAAGTTAGCAAGGGAGACATTGTTCAGGCGGTGATTGTCAGAACCAAGAAGGAAATATCCAGGGTCGATGGCTCAATGATCAGATTTGATGATAATTCAGCTGTTATTTTAACAAAATCAAATGAACCGGTTGGTACACGTATCTTTGGTCCGGTAGCAAGAGAGTTAAGGGCAAAACGATTTATGAAAATTGTCTCTCTGGCTCCTGATGTTCTTTAATTATCAGGTTATTGGAGAAAAATCGTATGGAAACAATGAAAATTAGAATAAAAAAAGAAGATAAGGTTAAAGTGCTGACCGGCAAAGATAAGGGCAAAATCGGTAAAGTGCTGAAAATCATTAAAAAGACAAACCGGGTTGTTGTTGAAAATATGAATGTGGTTAAAGTTCATCAGAGACCAACACAGGGGAATCCACAAGGTGGTATCGTGGATAAAACCATGCCGATTCAAATTTCCAACCTGATGGTTATGTGCAATGCATGTGTTAAACCAACAAGAATTGGAATGAAACTATTGGAAAATGGAAAACGGGTAAGAATCTGCAAAAAATGCAATCAGCAGATAGATTCTTAAGACCAAAGGCGGAGAGAATACATGTCAACCCTTAAGGAAAAGTATAATAACGAGGTTGTTCCTCAGCTTCAGAAAACCTTTAATTATATAAATGAATTACAGGTGCCAAAGCTTGAGAAAATTGTGTTAAACATGGGGCTTGGAGAAGCGGTAAGAAATCCCAAGATCATTGAATCAGCTGCATCTGAGCTGGCATTGATCGCCGGCCAGAAAGTAGTCGTTACAAGAGCAAAAAAACCAATTGCAAATTTTAAACTTCGGGCTGACCTTCCTATCGGGTGTAAGGTCACATTGCGCCGTAAAAAAATGTATGATTTTTTTGAGAGACTTGTAAATATTGCTTTACCACGTGTCAGGGATTTTCGAGGAATATCGCCAAAAGCGTTTGATGGCAGGGGCAATTACAGCCTGGGTATTACAGAACATATCATATTCCCAGAAATAGATTATGATAAGACCGAAAGTATTAAAGGTCTTAACATTACTATTGTAACGACAGCTAAAACTGATGAGGAAGGCAAAGTATTCTTGAAGTTGTTGGGAATGCCTTTCAAAAATTAAGGATCTTAAGGAGGAAAGCTTGGCTAAAAAAGCTTTAATCATAAAGGCGCAGAGAAAACCAAAGTTTTCAGTACGTGCATATAACAGATGTCCCTTATGCGGTAGACCAAGGGGATTTATTAGAAAAGCTGGTATTTGCAGAATTTGTTTTAGGAAGCTTGCATCCGAAGGCAAGCTGCCAGGCGTTACTAAATCAAGTTGGTAAGGCAAAAACTTTTTAAACAAAATTATATCAGCGGATTTTAAGGAGATTTTAAATGGCAA
>CAYWGN010000264.1:0-6818 GCA_964457495.1 uncultured Desulfobacula sp. | reverse complement strand
TTTGAGTTTGAAGACCGGTAATGAAGTATTCGAGCCATCCGGTCATATCCATGTCATTATCACGAACGCTTTGGATTTTTTTATAAAAGGTGGGTCTGTCACGATCATAATATTCACTAATGGTGAACAAACGTTTGAAATCATATCCGGCTTTGTAAAGGCAGAGGGTTGACAATAACCTTGAAGTTCGTCCATTACCGTCAAGGAACGGATGAATATGGACCAGTTGGAATTGGGCAATACCACTGATTAAAACCGGATGGATCTCAAGATTTGCATTAAACCATTTTACCATTTCAGACATCATGATAGGTATTTCAACCGCAGATGGAGGGGTATAAATCACTGCTCCTGTTTTAGAATTTGCCACATAATTTTGTATCCGCCGGTAGGCACCGGGATCAGCCTTTCCCCCTCGAACACCCTCGACCAGTTTTTGATGGATTTCACGAATCATTCCTTCGGTAATGGGATCTCCACTATCCAGGCATTCGGAAACAAACTCAAAGGCTGAGCGATAATTTAACAGCTCGCGGGTATCATCCGGATCGGCCTCAGGTACAGCTTCGCCTTTCCATAAGCGTTCGGCCTGATCCAGCGTCAGTCGTGTCCCCTCGATATGTGTTGTGTAATGAGCTTCTTTGATCAAGGCCTGATTTCCCATATCCCTCACCAGTCATCGGATAATCTTGCGGCTTCCAGAAATCCCCGTGCACGTTCAATTTGGGTGATGGCCGCTGTCATGCGGTTGGTTATGGTAAATTTTGGGTTAAATCCTGTCATAAATCACCTCCATCGATTATTGCACCGGCACAACACGCCGGGATTGCGTTTCATGGCCGGTCATCTCATAGGGGACGGAAACTGCTGCCAGGTCTCGCAGATCGGCAAACCCACGGATAATGCCCAGCGCACTTTCTGCAAAATACCCCTCAAACTGAATGTATTGGCGCCCGCGTGACATATCAGAGGTCCTCCACTGACAGGGTGCCGAGGATTAGTTTTTCGGTTTTCTCCTGGATCTTTTCTCTCAAGACGGTCACTTCATGCTTTTTTGATGCGGTAGCCTGTTTATTGTTTTCAATGTGCTCCATAATTTCATGTTGGATATTAAGCGGGGGTAAAGGAAGAAGCAAACTTCTAAGTTCTTGGCTATTTATATTTGCTTGACCAATTATTTGGCGGCTTAAAGCGTCTATCTGATTGCGCCCAACCGAGTTTATACAATACGCAATAAAATCGGGAAGAGCCATATGCGGCTGAACTCTTACTCGAATAATATAAGATGCATATACATATTTTTTAACATCATGAAAAACAGCACATTTCCCAACCAATTCTTTGCTGTTAGTCCGATTAAAAAGAATATCCCCGTCTCTTAGAAGTAGTATTTGTGTTGTTTTTTGGGGAAGGTTGATATGCTTAATGTCAGAAAAATCGAGATAACCATCTTTTATATTATTCATCCTTACTACAGGTGTCCCCTTACCTGTTGTATTAGCCTTTTCACTAGTTCCGTATTGAACCATTTCCAGTATTGAACCAAGCTCAACAACTGGATATTTGCCTTTTGTCAAATCGATCATTGACAAAATAGTCTGGTTATAACTGACACCCCACCTGTTGAACTCTTTCCAGTTTGATGCAAAAAATTTAGGGGGAACAATCCTTTTGGAAAGAGGCAAGCCTAAATCAGCAAAGAATCGCTCCTGGGTTTCCTTATTGATTTCTGCAATGTGTTTATCAGTGTCGGCTATGAACTTTTTAGAAGATTTCAAATAATCAACGATTTTTTTTTGAACGGGGAGAGGGGGTATAGGAATCTTCAATGTTTCAAGCAACGGATAGGTCAAATTCATCCGAACTGAACCAGCAGTAGCTGCCCGTAAGGTTTTATTAAAAAAGTCTGATTTAAGGATAAACCAGAAAAGCTCCGGTAAAATTACGTTTTTATCAATCGAAAAAACCACATATGCCGGGCTGATGAAAGCGCCATCATGTTCCGGGGGCACCCATCCGATTGAACCAATATTAACACGGTAAGGGTTATATGCAAAATCTCCGGCACTAACTTTTTTATACGGCTGATTGATTTTTTTGCCAAGGGCATCATAGGCATGAAATATTCCATCAATGTTATTAACTCCAAGAATTTTAAAGGTTTCCCGGGGGAATTCAAATGGTCGAATCTTTTCATTATGCTCATGCACAAATTTAGCCAATGATATCAAGGGATACTTTGATTTAATTTGGCCCCAAAAGTATTTAACATCCCAGCGCACAAGCTCACTGAAATTGATATAACGTGGCGCAGCAGATGTCATCACTCAACCTCTCCGTTTCCAACAAACTTCCCAGGATCAGCCAGAAACTCCCGGTACCATTCCAGGCAGGTCTTTTCAATGTCCTTTGGTTTGTTGTCAGTCGGATATAATTCATTTAGATCTTCTTCGCCCGTGGCAGAAATCCCCACCTTTTGTGCTTCATACATAAAAATGGGATAGTCAAAACGATCCTTCAGAAGCTGGCGGGATTCAGCAGTTTTCTTTGCATCCATGAGTTTTAAATAATCCCTGAGCGATTTTTGCAGTGTTTTTCGGCCTTCGGTATCCTTATTTTCTTTTGCATCAGCAATGGCACTTTCCAGGCGCTCAGTTTGTTTTGCGATTTCATCTGCATAGTGTTCATCAATTTCAGTTTTTGCCTGGGCATATGTTTTATCAAATGTCTGCTTTTCTTCTACCGTGTACTTTTGCAGGAAGAGCAAAGAACATTTCACACTGGCTCTGGAGCTGACAAAGGTCTCCTGGGAAAGACTGACCACGGCCTTTAAAAAAGCACGGTTTTCGGTGAATTCCCTGACATAAGCCAGGGATGGGTTGTTATAAATCCCTTCAGGGAGAACGATTCCCATTCTTCCACCCGGTTTAAGCAGGTCAAGGCAACGCTCAATGAAAAGAATCTCTGTTTTGACTTGTTTGATTTGGGCAGATTAAACAAAGATGCAATGGATTTGTTTACGGCTGCTTTCACCCTGGCCTGGGCTTCGGTATAGAGATTGCCATATTCTTTTTCATATCGTTCAGTCGCTTCTTTGGAAACCAAGGTTTCCTGCTCAGTAATTTTATCACTGGGTTCGACGTTCGCGCCAAACGGAGGATTTGTCAGAATGATATCAAACCGGCCTTCAAAAATACCGTTGACGTTTAAAAATCCGTCATGGTGGTGAACACCGCCATGACCGTCACCATGCATGATCATGTTCATTTTGCTGGTTCGGGCCATCCGGTCATTGGCATCTGTCCCATAGATACATCGATTGGAAAGCTTCCACATACGGGATTTTTCTGTGCGCTGATCAATGGTTTTCTGGATTTTATCATACTGCTTTCGCAGCTTGATGGCTTTGTCTTCCTCACCGAGTTTCTTGTTTTTAAGGATTTCTTTTTTGTATTCATTATATTGACGGTCTGCATTGGCAAGGATCTGTTCCCGGACAATTTCAAAGACACGAATCAAAAAACCGCCCGACCCGCTGGCCGGGTCGCACACGATTTCCCCTTCTTTGGGGTTCACCATATGGACCATGAATTCCACAATGGAGCGCGGGGTAAAAAACTGGCTGATCTCACCACGGAAAGTGCGGCCGAGGAATCGTTCAAAGGCAACGCCCTTAATATCCTCGCTGGTATCAGACAAATTGTATTTTTCAAGTTGTCGTACAATTTCCGTCCCGGTTGCAGGTTTCAGGTTGATGCGTTCATCATCTTCAAAAATTTTATCCGTGGAGTAGGCCTGCTTGGTCTGTGTGAAGAGTACGTCCAAAGGGTTATCACCGAGCTGTTCCTCCAGAAAATCGACACTAAACAAATTTTTACGCCTGCGTTTTTTGCTCAACTCCCGCTCCACCCAAACCTTTACAAAAAGAATTTTGGCAATTTCATCAAAGGCTGCGGCCGGATCTTTTTTTTCTCGGTTACGGATCACGTTGTGGCATTGATGCAAAAGGTCGGCAAATTCTTTTTCCTTGAATACCCGGAGCTTGGATAACAACTCTTTGATTTCCCTGTCTGATGCATCTGCGTGGGGAATATTTTCAATCTCTTCGATATACCCCGGCATTTTATCTTTCCTAACTCTCCAGAATCTGGTTTCCCGGGAATTGTGAGTCACAAAAAAAGGGGCGTTAGTAATACGTGCATAGTTGTCACCCTGGGTATAATCCGCAGCCTTAATAGTTACGTTATCGGATTTGCATTCTACAATGATGAACGGTGCTTTCTGATCCGCCTTGTCCTTTGCCGTTCGCCATATAACGAAATCGGCACGGGCCTGGGCACTGCCTCTACCGGTGACATTCACCTCTTCGTCAATTTGATCCAGAGTATATCCGTATTCATCAATCAGAACGGTCAGGTATTGTTGTCGGACCTGCTCTTCCGGGGTTAATGAAAGCCAGATTTTTCGAACGGGACTGAAAATCTTATTTTCGTCTATTCTGACTTCATCTGCTTTTTTATATATCTTACCAGCCATTGCATTGGCTCCTTATGTCAAAATATTTTTATGCTCTAAAAAACTATAGAACTGTTCCTGCCCGATAATGATGTGATCCAGTAAAAGCATTTCCAGAACATCCGCAGCTTGTTTCAGTTTATGGGTTGTTTCGATATCCTGCTCAGAAGGTGCAGGCTTCCCCGAAGGATGATTGTGCACGACAACAATGGAACTTGCTGAAATACGTAGGGCTTCTTCCATAATTTTTCGTATATAAATAACCGATTGTGTGGGTATTCCCTCTGAAATAATACGTTCTGCTAACAGGTTGTTTTGTCCGTCAAGAAGCAGAGCAAGGAAGATTTCATGCCTTTTACCTTCAAACTTTGGATAACAGAAAGCAGCGATAGTATCAGCAGAATCAAAGGATACGGGAATTACATTCTGTCTTCGGACACGTTTTCCGATTTCGATGGCCGCTTTAAGCTGAGCTGTTTTAGCAATTCCCAGACCTTTAAACTTAAGAAGATCTTCAACATGCGCACGATCAATGCCGCAAATTCCGTTCAGCTTGTCAATGAGTTGTCGTCCCATGTCTATTGCAGATGATCCTGCTTTGCCCACCCGAAGCAAAATTGCCAGCAACTCTGCATCGGTAAGTGATTCCGCACCATGCTGAATCAATTTTTCACGTGGTCGTTCGCCTTCTGGCCATTTTTTGATTGAAAAATTAGTGGGGAGATCAGTCATTAAGCTTTCCCTTTTTTCTCATATCTTCACAAAATAAATTAAATTGTGTTCGAGCTAACTTCGAAGGTGAAGTTTTAGCGTTCTCCCATCGATTCACAGTTGCGAAGCTGACTCCCAACGCATGTGCGAGGTCTTCCTGGCTTATTCCAAGCTGTTTGCGCACTTCTCTAACTAATTCTGAGAATTTTTCAGATACTGTGGTCATAACTTCACCTTCTCTTCGCTGGTTTGAATGTTGATTTTTAGATATAACACCTGCTATAACATATGCAAGAAAAATATCAAATATTATTTTTTTATAAGAATCTGAATGTAACTGGCAGGAGCCGTAGTTGGAGCGCAGCGTAAACTATCGGACTCAATACGTTCGTTATGCGATAATATTCCCATGTTCTTTTTTGCAAGGCTTAAACCACGTAGCCTCTTCTTCCTGAACAATCTCCGCCATATTGATTTTTATGTTTATTCAATTTAGTGTCTGACATTCTTTTTCTCGAAAATGTCTTCTGGCATATAGGACACTGTACCTTATATGGATGACTGCCTGAATAACCATGCATAGCTGAAGGACGTATTCTGGTTGCAGCGGCTCTTCTTACAGGTGGCATGGAAATAGAACCAGTGGAACTAATCTCCACCGGATATTTTTCCGTATAAGATATATTCGTAATTTCTACAGATTGAATTTTTAAAATTGAATAAGCTTTTACATGCCCTGCATCCCGTTCATACCCATAAAACAACCTATTCCCTGTTTTTGTGTTTATTCTGAGAGACAAGGGTTCAACTGTCCGTAATTTATTCTTATACTGTAATTTAATACAGACTCTGTTTGCAGCAGAAAATTGAATTTTCTTTAAAACTGATATATCACCTGTGAAGTATTCAGCTTTGCCGACTTGAAATATATCACCTGAAACATTTTTCGCAGGAGCAAGTTTTTCAACTTTCAACTGGCCTTCTAACCATTCAAAAAAAGGTTCCAAGTCCGCCCAGAATGAATCCATTGGTGGTAACGAAGGGAGCTGATGCGCTAACATATTGTCCCATTGCGGTTCCAATTCATCTAATTTCTCATGGTTTTGAATATATTCAAAGGTTGGGATAGTCATTCCTTTATACCCACATTTTTGATCTAATACGTTATAAACCAATTGTGGGTTTCTTATCTTTTCTCTATTTCTGAAGAAATGCACGACATCATATAAGTCCCTTGGTCTGATTCTTTGGGCTAATGCTCTTATTTTTTCTGCAACCACCTCCTCAAAAGCATAACAATTAGCATAAATTCCTTGCTCTGGTTCATCTGAATATGAGTGATCGACCTTCTGCCGGACTTTATCCAAAACAAGAATTTCATCTGTCGTCAAATCAAGTTTTATCGAGGCAACACCGCGCTTCCTGTTTAGTGGCCCGTTATAATGAATTTTCCCTTGAGCAGAGAATTTTCCATTACCTTTATCAATAATTTTAAAGGTAAATCTATCAGGGAAAAATCTAATACCGACACTTTCACGGGTGTAAATCATGGCCGTTGTAGCAATTGGGGAAAAATTTTATAGACAGCCTCA
>CAYWGN010000263.1:0-6840 GCA_964457495.1 uncultured Desulfobacula sp. | reverse complement strand
ATACTTGCTACTGCACCCTTATCAGTATCAGGGCGTGGGTGAGGTCGGTGATAGACTCGAACCTCATTGAAAAGAAACACCTCAATCCGAGAACCTTCACGTTCAATCAACTCAGCACCAAGAGAATTAAACAAAGCTTCTATCTCCTGCCATTTGATATTTGCGCTTACAGGGTGTGAGAAGATTCGTTCAAGTGTTTTCCGGTGTTTACGTTTCATAAGATGACAGTACTATGAGGCGGTACCAATGTCAAGAAATAATTTGAGTACGCTTTAGTATTGATTGAAGGACAGAACGGTTAAGTTGAGCTGTTGGGGGCTTAATGCTGACAAACTCAGCTGACAGGCCTGGGCCAAACTGCAAGGGGTTTTGTTCGACCTTGGGTCATTAAATCGAGAATCGGAATTTCTGCCAGCCAGAATTTGCCGTCTTTATATATTTTACCTGAAAATCTCATGATTGGCCTCCTCTTTTTGCCTTACGTATTATTGAACGAGCAAGCTTTTCATTGATTTCGCTGTGCCTAGGGATTGGTTCCTGCCTGTCTCCATCGGTCCAAATATCATGGTTACCACCATGTCTCAGAAACCACCAACCCAGCTTTTTTAACTCGTTCTCAAATTTATTCCGTTACGACGTTAATCTGCCGCGTGGCTTTTTGCGTCGGCTGCATTAGCTTTGTTATGCTTTGTTCTGTGTCGGTCAAGACTTACTCAACCCAGTTTTCAACTTTTAAAGCTTTTATTCGTTTGAACTCTTTTTCATTATTTGTAACCAGGATCAAATCCTTACTTAATGCATGAGCGGCAATCAGCAAATCAAGTGGACCAATTATATTACCCTGATTCTCAAGTTGGCACCGTATTGCACCGTAACATTGCGATGCGTCCTGGTCATAGGGAATGATTTCAAAGGGAGCAAGAAATTCTTCCAAACGCTTAAAATTTTGTTTTTGAAGCTGACTTTTTGAAGCTCCGTAACTGAGCTCAGAAACTGTAATAGTGGAAATGCCGATCTGACCCACATCTGTATTCTTAAATCTGTGAATTACTTCAGGAGGTCTTTTGTTCATAATGTAAATACATATGTTTGTATCAATCAAAAAGTTCATTCAAGCCAACTCTTTCCTGTTGAGATTCAGGTTGATTCCGATTAGTCATAAAAGGTTTGTCATACTTTTTCAAATTTTTTTCCCAAACACCCCATATTGTTTTATCCTTGGGTATCAGGAGAATCCCTTCAGAAATTCTTTTGATATATACCTCTTTACCTTCAAATCGATAAGCCTTTGGTAAGCGTATTGCCTGACTGCGACCGTTAAGGAATAGTTTAGCAGTATCCATTTTAACCTCCTTATTTGAGTGAGCTATACCAATAAGTATATACCATATTGATATTTTGTCAATATTTAAATGAACTATATTTGCTACCGATTAGACACAGAACGGTTAAGTTGAGCTGTCGGGGGCTTAATGCTGACAAACTCAGCATGGTTCAAATTTATGTTAAAGCCGAAACCTTCGAGAGCCTATCAGTAGCCACGGATCAGCTCAAACGCCTGGTTCGCCAGCCCCTGATCGAGACTCTTTTACCGCATTAAGAATATCTTTAGTTGTTGCTTTTGTTTTTATGCCTGCAACGTCAAAAGGTGATTTTGGTGATTTGGTAAATATAATTTTGAAGGTTTCACCCCCTCGGCGCTTAATAATAACATCTTCAAATCGGGCAATGTCGAGAACCATAGAAAATTTTTGACGGGCTTCTGAATATGTATAGACTTTCATCAGGTTACCTCCATAATATGAATCCCTAAACTCTGAGCGACTTCATTCATCCGTCGGTCAAGAGTAATTAAAGGGCTGTGTAAAGAAATGGCACACACTAAAAAATATGCATCATATGCATAGATATTAAATTGAGATGCTATTTTCAGTGCTTCACGAATATCAACGTTACGCAAATCAACAGGTATTTGCTGTGTAGCATCCCAAACAGATAGCAGTTTATCAGGCTCAAGCCTACGTCTTTTAAGCATTGCTGATAAAGCATTTCCAATCTCAAAGGGTAATATATCCGGTGCAACTAAATCATGGCCTAAAGTAAGTCTGATAATCTCATCTCTTTCTGGCTCATAAAGAGTGACAGCTAAAAACGTATTTGTGTCTGCTATAATGTTCATTGGTACAATTGTACTCATGCTTATTTTTTTTGTCAAGCCGAATTTTGGAGGCCGAACAGTGTTAATTAGTGGAAACTTTCCATTGTCACTGATAAAGATCCTGCTACCGCCATAGGAGGATGCCATGGCAATCCCGGTTGGGTCTTTGAATTTTACAAGGACGACCGGCAGCCCCACAGTGTCTCTGGAAGATCCCGTTCCGGCAAGACCATGGGAACCTTTTACACCATAAAATTTATCACTGTTAAAAAGCTATATGACATGACAGACGGCTCCTGGGATGGAACGGTGAAAACCCTGGTCCGTGGGTATCAGCGAACCGGATAAACAATTTTCAAACCAGAACTTATTTAAAATTATCCGCTTGAATAACCATGCCATTGCCACCAGCGGAAATTACAGAATTTTTTTTGAAATAAATAAAAAAACCTATTCCCATATCATTGACCCTAAAACAGGATTTCCAGTTGACAATCAAATTGTCAGTGCATCTGTTATTTCAAAGGACTGCACCTTTGCCGACGGTCTTGCAACAGCCCTTATGGTCATGGATATGCAAAAAGCCATAGCCCTTGTTAACCGGCTTGAGGATACAGAATGCATGATCATCCAAAAAAAAACGACCAAATTCATCAGCCATACGTCTGACAATTTTGATCGCTTTGTGGTAAAATAATTTTAATTAATTATCGGTATTACCAATATTGGTATTTCCGACAATTTCTGATGCACGGTTTTGGGTTAATGGATTAATGGATTTTGGATTAATGGATTGTCAGGCTTGCCTTGTTCAAAGGTCTTCTGCTATTTGCCGAATCTGCCAATACTGGCATTTTCGGCAAATGATAGGAAAAAGAGCTTTGATTTATTTATTGAGAGGTTAAAGTCCTGTTTCATTTTAATAAGCCTTTTTTCGAAAACCCCCTGAACGGTTGAACCCAGGAGCAGCATACCGAAGAAATGGAGCATGGGCTCGGCCCACGATCTCTACACAAAGTATAAACCATTCACTCACAGTCATTTATTATAAGATTTCTTGCATTCGCCCATCCATAAATATACTCTTTAATTTCTTCAACTCTTGATTGGGCAGACAGCTTTCCAGAACGGATTCTGACTATGCTTTGTTGAGATGAAATCCAGTTGACATACTAATAATCAAAACATGGAATATCAACGTCTGAACACCAGTATAACCAGCTGCTACGCCGGGTTTTTAATCAAGGTAAAAATGCCAAGATCACTTAACTTTCGGTCTGCAGAGGCGATATGCAGTCCGGTTTATACATTTGTTGTGCCGTTTTTGCTCAATATTCAAATAGTTAAGTGTAAAACCAAACAAGACTATTGACACGTACATATAATATATGTATACATTCTGTAATGTACATAACTTGGGACTCCAATAAAGCTGAAATCAATTTTAAAAAACATAAGATACGCTTCTCCGATGCGGAGATGGTACTTTATGATCCATTTGCCATGACTTTAGAAGAGCACGTCGTTGCAAATGAACAGCGATTTGTGACTGTTGGTTCTGATGCGGTTGGTCGAATACTCGCCGTTGTTTATTCATACCGTACCGATAACATCCGCTTGATTTCAACCAGAAAGGCGACACCATCGGAAAGGAAACAATATGAAAAAGGAATATAATTTTGAGAATGCTAAAAGAGGCCAGGTTGTTCCAACCAAAGGAAAAACCAGAATTACAATGTATCTTGATACGGACATCCTTGATGATTTCCGTGCACGAGGGGATAAAGTTGGATATGGATACCAGACGATGATCAACGAGGCCCTCAGAGAATATCTTTCGAAAAGCGGGAAACCTCTCGACGAGACGGTTATTCGTCAGGTAATCCGTGAAGAATTGGATCGAGTTGCTCATCATTGATCTTTTATCTTCCTATCTGTTATTTCAAAGGACTGCACCTTTGCCGACGGTCTTGCCACAGCCCTGATGGTCATGGATGTGCAAAGACCAAGATATCATGGCCTGAATTTTTTGATTTGAAGGTCTTTTATTATTTTGTAATGCTTATCATTTGCTGTGAGAATGGGGGTGCCATAAGTGACTGCAGTAGCACCTATGAGCGCATCGGCTAATTGCATTGAATGACTGAGAAAGTGTTGCTCAACGTAAAACATTGCTTTGGCGGAAATTCCCTCGGAAATATAAAGAGTTTGGGCGTTCCAGATATGAAGCGCTTTACGAAGATTGTTTAATTCTTTGTTGCTCCTCATTCCCTGGACAAGTTCCATATAAGTAACAACAGAAATAAAAAAATTGTTTGCATTCTCAATAACCTTATATGCTTTTTCATTCCCTTTTAAATACCAGATTAGAACATCTGTATCGACGATCATTTAGAATCTTCCTTTTCTCAAGCTCCTAATATGCCCATCAATATTCTCGACCCTGTCGTTATCTTTCCACATCCCGAATAATTCATTTTTCTTTTTTTCCTTTTTGAGCTCTTCATAGGGGACAAGCTTGGCGCACGGTTTTCCGCGATAAGTGATAACTACTTCTTCACCCTTGGTGACCGTATTGATGAGCTCTTTTGAGTGAAACCTCAGATCTTTTGCCGTGGCTTTCATAATGGCCTCCAATGCATTAAGTTTATACTTCAAAGTATAAACTTAATATTATCCCGGGTCAAGAACCATTTTGATAAAAAAATTACATTATGACCCCTGAAATCTTTCATTTACAACCGGAAGATTGTCTCTTCATTTTTGTAATAACCAGCCACATTGCCGATTGCGTTGTTCAAAGGTCTTCCGCTATTTGTCGAAAATGCCAATACTGGCATTTTCGACAAATGATAGGAAAGCTATGTCTGAACCAGGTCCAAACTCTTTGCCATCCTGTCCCGGGGGATGCGCGCCCGGCCCCTTAAAGTCCGTAAACAGTCTTGAACTCAAGAACTTTAATTTTATGATTCCCCGTATCACTTATAAAAATCTGGCTGCCGCCATAGGAAGTTGCCATGGTGATCCCGGCCGGATCTTTAAATTTTGCAAGAACAGCCGGCAGATCTGCCGTATCATCAGAGTCTCCGGTACCAGCAAGGTGGTAAATTTTTTCATCACCAGCATTAACCACCCTGATCCGCCTTGCGCCCCTGTCTACTATAAAAATATTGCTGTTGCGATCCACAAAAACACTTACAGGCTCTTTAAACCTGGCATTAATTGCCAAATCCCCATCCCCTATATCGCCATCATCACCAGTACCAGCGACCGTCCATATATCACCGGATGTATCCACCTTCCGGATTTTATCATTCTTTGTGTCGGCAATATAAAGATTGCCGGACATATCCATGGAAACAGC
Organism: uncultured Desulfobacula sp.; assembly: GCA_964457495.1. Taxonomy (GTDB): domain Bacteria; phylum Desulfobacterota; class Desulfobacteria; order Desulfobacterales; family Desulfobacteraceae; genus Desulfobacula. The sequence goes on along the minus strand of CAYWGN010000263.1, from coordinate 1,318 downwards.
CCGGGGTTCATCTAGTTTAGCTGATGTTGCAGCTCCCCCGTCCCCTGAATCTCCCGCACTTCCCGTACCGGCAATCGTCCATATCCATCCAGAGGCATTCATTCTCCGGATTTTGTGATTCTTTGTATCGGCTATATAAAGATAGTTACCCTCTATCATAACATCATAGGGTTCGTCCAATGCAACACTGGTAGCTGAGTATGAAAAGTCTGATCCATCTCCAGAGCTTCCCGTTCCGGCAAAGGTTGAAATGGTCCCTGAGGTATTCACCCGCCTGATTTTGTGATTCTTTGTATCGGCAATATACAGATTGCCAGAAGGCGCCACAAATACACTTCTGGGTTCATTCAGGCGGGCAGAGGTGGCTGCTCCCCCGTCCCCTGTGCTGCCTGCTTCTCCCGTACCGGCAATGGTCGTGATGATATTGGTTAAAAGATCTATTTTTCGAATCCTGTGGTTCCTTGTATCTGCGATATAAAGATCTGTATCATCCTTAAAAATACCGTTGGGCTCATTGAGCCTGGCCAGGCGGGCAAACCCGCCGTCTCCCAAAACGCCACCGCCGACAATGGTTGATATGTCCCCTGATGTATCAACCTTCCGTATTATGTGATTCTTTGTGTCTGCTATATATAGTTCTCCTGAAAAGAACACCATATTATTGGGTTCGTTCAACCTGGCAGAAGTGGCAGCTGCCCCATCGCCTGTATTCCCGGCATCCCCTGTACCGGCTATGGTTGAAATTATACCGGATGCATCCACTTTCCTGATTTTGTGATTCTTTGTATCGGCAATATAAAGATCCGTACCATCCTTAAAAACACCCCGGGGTTCATTGAGCAGGGCTAAAAGCGGATCCGTCACCCCGTCATCTGCATCACCGGGAGTTCCTGTGCCGGCAAACGTTGAAATATCACCGGATGTATCCACTTTCCTGATTTTGTGATTCTTTGTATCGGCAATATAAATACCTGTGGCATCCTTAAAAATACCACTGGGCTCATTGAGCAGGGCAGAAAGCGCATCGCCCCCGTCACCTGCATCACCGGAAGTTCCTGTGCCGGCAATCGGTCTGATCTTTCCAGATGCATTAATCCACCGGATTTTGTGATTCTTTGTATCAGCAATATATATTGATCCTGATGAATTTATAAAAACACCCCTGGGCTCGTTAAGCCTGGCTAAGGTGGCAGCCCCATTGTCCCCTGTATCCCCTGCATCCCCTGTGCCGGCTATGGTTGATATTATACCGGATGCATCCACTTTCCTGATTTTGTGATTCTTTGTATCGGCAATATATATATTCCCTGAAAAATCC
>CAYWGN010000262.1:0-6875 GCA_964457495.1 uncultured Desulfobacula sp. | reverse complement strand
TTATCATCCTCAATAATAGAGGGATAAAAGATAACTAAAGGATGCTTGAGATTCATTACAGACTTATGTTCCATTATGTTTACATTTTCTATACCTGTTCCGAAAAGGCAACCTGTTCTCACCAGAAAAGGTGTTTTGTCATTTTCACCGGCCAATTTAATTTTATTGATAATTAAATCAAATAAATCAATGTCAGGATCATCCTTCGATAGGAAAATTTTATGAGGGTTGCTTTGAAATTCATAGTAATATTCTTTAAACGAGTCCCATCCATCTTCATCGATAAATTTTACAAGCAAACGACTGATATCTATAAAGTCAGCGTTCCCCTTATACAAATTTTTAGCCGTTTCAATATAAAGATATTCCTCGTTAGGCTGATATGAAAAGAGGATACTATTACCCCCATTGGCCTGTTTTTTCAGCTTATCTTGATTTTCAATGGCATATTTTAGGTCATCAAACTTTTGCTTATGATCTGTTGTATAAGACACCGCAGATTCCTTTATAGCTATGGGTTAATTCAATATTTAATTCAACACCGTTGAAATTCATATTGAAAAGACCTTTCAATGATAGTTTTTTAAATCTTGGCAGGATATCTTCCCTTGCTACGAGTGAAAGAGGTAATATACCATTCGCCAGGATATTATTGTTATCAGGCTCGTATAACTTTGCAAAATAAAGAAATATAACCAACAATTCAGTTGAAATTTTAATATGCTTAAAGGATTTTTTCCGAGCTCCCTCAAGAAAATTTAGTTTGGTCATGAGGTTAAGATACTTGGTGGATAGCGTGTTTATTGTACTTTCAGACCATTTAAGATTTAATTTTTTATTTTGAGACAGAAAATCTTTTAGATATGCAATGATATCATCTTTCGGAAAATTCATTCTTCCGGTTAAGTATGTTTTTATATAGACTCGCAAAGAGATTTCACGAAACAAACGGTTTGATAAAGCAAATTGCCAGAATAATATCAATTCTTTTTCAGGCAGAGGGATATTGCCCATAAAAATACTATGAATCAAATCACAATGATCCTGATTTATAAACTGTAAAAATGAACTTTTAACCGCTCTTTCAACCCGCTCTCTGCTTCGCTCAGTTCTGAGATTGAATTCATTTCTTTCAGATATCAATCCTGTAATATTATCATCATTGTCGAAGTGAGATTCAATGGCCTTATAAATCAAATGACAATCTTTTAATCCCCCGATGACATTTATGGTAGTGTCATAATCAGTAGTTTTCATTTGGTTTTTCAAATCAATCATTAAATTTCCGCCTGAATACATCCATATCTAAATATTCATTCTAATAAATTTATTATCCGTTAATTATCTATTAAACTATGCCAGAAAACCCAGCATACCTTTCCATTTTAATAAACAATGTTAACTTACATAGCAATCATTCAAAAATCAATACCGAAGGAATAAAGCCAATCAACTCCGGGGGTAATCAAGGCCTGATTATAAGGAATTGTTACAAATCTTACTCTTATATCGCTCCCCCGCGCACCTTCTTATGTTAAGAGATAGAATTATTTACATATTTCAGTTGTAATATTTACTTATACAATGTCAGCAATAAATCAATCTCAGACTTAATCTCCATCTTTAACGAGTCTGGTTCAATCACTTTTGCTTTGGCTCCCCAGCTCATAACCCAAATTTTAATATCGTGAATCCCGGCAACTTCAGCCTTAAATAGAATGGAACCATCTTCTTGTTCTATAATTTCCTGTGATTCATGCCATTTTTTTTCTTTTATATATTCTGCTACCTCTGGCGCAAACCAAATTTCAACTTTTGTAGTTTCTCCATGGAATACTCCAAAGCTTGATTGTATATATTCATCGATATTAAAGCTGGCAGGTATTATGAATGCTTCATCAGAGATATCAATTGCCTTTATCCGGTCACAAGCAAAGGTTCTCATCGTTTTCCGCATCATGCAGTGACCTATAATGTAAAATGTTCCCTTTGAATACCAGATATTATATGGTGCTACCCTGCGTCTGGTTTCCTTTTTTCGACTGATTACAAAATATGAGATATCAATGCATTTCCTTTTTTCTATCGCTTTATTGATTGTACTTAATGTTTCGTTTATTTCCGTATGATATTTATATGGTTGTTGCCCAACCTTTAAATTTTTCTCAAACTGTTCAAGAAAAGTTATATATCCTTCTGGAAGATTTGTTTTTATCTTACTGAAAAGAGATTTCAGGGAATCATGGAAAACAGTGTTTTTTAAAACATTCAGCAGATCTCGACCAAAATAAAGGGCCATAAGTTCAGGTAGGGACAAAGGCATTGTTATTTTTTTCCCTGAGTCCAGGATAGACCACACACTTTTTCCACTTTGTTTTTCATCGTAAATTGGGAAACCCGCCAACTGGAGTGCTTCAAGATCTCGATAAATAGTTCGGGTGTGACAATTTATTTGCCTTGCAAGATCAGAAACTGATTTTCCTGTAATAGAAGAGATCAATATTTGAAGAATGGTCCATTGCCTGCCTAATTGCTCACCTCGTGCCATATAATGACCCCATATAATGATAATCTCTGGCAATCTTTGATACTAAAGCATTTCCAATAGAATAATTCAATCTAATTTCAAGACTTTATAAAAATTATTAAAAAAAACTTCATACTGTGACCGGATGTGTCAAACCATGATGTTATAAAATATGCAAAACCAATCATAAGGAGGAAAAGGTAATGGGAAAAATAGTAACAGATTTCTTTGGGCAGCTTAAAATTGGCAGAAAACAATCTTTTAAAAATCTTTCAATGTATCCGCTTCTTTCAGATTACCATGTGACATTTGATTATTATACTTTGGATGAAGCATTGGAAAAAAAAAGTATTGAAATCCTTGAAGTTTCTAAAGACGGTTCTGTTCCAGATCTCAAGGTAGTGAATAAATCATCAACAATGGTCCTTATCATAGATGGAGAAGAACTTGTCGGTGCAAAACAAAATCGGATTGTGAATACAACAATTCTGGTTCCAGGGGATTCCACGATTGTTATTCCTGTAAGCTGTGTTGAGCAGGGGCGCTGGTCATATAAATCTCCTGTTTTTTCCTCAGAGAACCGTATTATGTCTGGCAATTTAAGGGCCATGAAATCACAGCAGGTGAATTGTTCAGTAAGAGAAGAAAGGAGCTTTCAATCCGATCAGAGTGCTATATGGCATGAAATTTCAAATAAAGCAAAAAGACACGACGCTCCTTCTCCCAGCATGAACATGGGTGAAATATATGAAAAGGAAAAGTTTGGGCTTGGGGAATATGAAGCCGGTTTTAATAAAACGGTATCCCAGATTGGTGCAGTATTTATGATCAATGGTAAGGTTGCCGGCATGGATTGTTTTGGAAAATCAGAAACTTTTTCATCTGTTTTTAAAAAACTTATTGGCAGCTATGCGCTTGATGCAATTGACTGGTTTAACGAAGAGAAAGAGTTTAAAGTATTGAAAAGCAAAGTAACGAATTTTCTAAAAGATGCATCAAAAGCTAACATTGAAACACAAAAGTCTGTTGGTGAAGGCATGGATTGCCGTCTTGAGACAATAAAACTTACGGGTTTTGCCCTTTGTCATGAGGATCAAATTCCCCATTTATCTGTATTTAGCAAACCTGACAGTGATAAGCAAAACTCAAGAATGCATAGATTTTCACAAAGAAGACAATACACGGTATGATCATTTTAATGGCGATGGCGATTATGATGGTGAATAAGTGCCGGATATAAGCCTTATGGCATCTGCGAACTTGGAAAAGAAGATGGGAATATGAGCATGGATATTTTATGAAAGCTTGCATTCATCGCGGTTCAAAAGAAATCGGTGGTACATGTATAGAGTTAGAGTCACAAGGGCAAAGAATAATTCTTGACATTGGGTGCCCACTTGATTGCACTATTAATGAATCTGCAATCCCTGAGATATCAGGCATTCACAACAATGATAAATCTCTTCTTGGTATTATAGTTTCTCATCCACATTTAGATCACTATGGTTTGCTTAATGCTGTTACTCAGGATATTCCAATTTTGATTGGAGATGGGGCCAAGAAAATAATAAATGCTGCCAATTTCTTTTTTCCCATAAACAATCCAAAAGTAAATGATTCTATCAAATTAGAAGACCGGAAGGCGATTTCCCTTGGACCGTTTATTATCACACCATACCTGGTAGATCATTCTGCTTATGATGCATATGCTATTCAAATAGAAGCAGATGGGAAAAACTTGTTTTACTCTGGTGATTTTCGAGGTCATGGTCGCAAACGAAAACTGTTTGACAGCCTGGTTACACATCCACCGGGGAAAATTGACACCATGTTGATGGAAGGGACTACATTATCCCGAGACAATGATAAAATTAAATTCCCGTCAGAGGATGATCTGGAACATAAATTTGTACATCTTATCAGAGAAATAGAAGGACTGGTTCTTATGTGGGGTTCCGCTCAAAACATTGATCGCCTGGTCACAGTTTATAAAGCTTGCAGAAAGACGAACAGACTATTAATAATCGACATGTACACAGCCTCTATACTAAAGGCAATCGGGAACCAAAATCTACCCCAGCCAGGATGGAAGCAGTTAAAATTTTTTTTACCATGGCATCAGAAAAAAATTATTAAAGATCGAAAGTTATTTGATTTTGCAAAAACATTCTCCTCACATAGGATATATCCAGAACAGTTGAAAACAGTATCTAAAAGAGCAGTAATGTTATTCAGACCATCAATGGCCAAAGATTTAGAAAAAACCAGCTGCCTTAAAAATACATCTTTAATTTATTCATTGTGGCCGGGTTATCTAAAAGAAAAAAAACTTAATTGGTTCCATGATTGGTTAAGTAAAAACAAAATACCACTTAAACATTGTCATACTTCTGGTCATGCTCCAATCTTTGATTTACAAAGATTTGCAAATGCGATTAAAGCTGATAGATTGGTTCCGATTCATTCATTTGAACCGAATCTTTACCCGGAATATTTTGAAAACGTTGAAATACAAAATGATGGGGAATGGTGGATAATATGAGTAAAAGTGTTATGAAACAAGTGATTGATCATTTTAGTGAATCTCCTTTAAATCAGTGGAGAATAGATCACAAAAAATTGTGGCTGGAGTATTTAGAAACAGGGAAATTACCCTTCACCTCAAATGAATTACATACTGCCATCCAAAAAATTTCCAATCAGCCCGAGAATAGACCACGAGGAGAAAAGCTTCTTAGTTTGCATAAAAAAAATAATTTTACATTAAAAGCGGACAAAACTCCTTACCGTCCAGAAGAAGCTCTTGAACGTTTTATAGTTGTGTCTAATGAGGATAATTTTTTTAATCAGGTTCCTATTGGTGGCGGGAAAGAATCAATTGATATTGTTGTCCGGCATAGTATGGATTCCGTTGAATTTATAGAACTAAAACCGTGGAATAGTAGCGATTCACCGTTATATGCACTTATTGAGGGGTTAAAAAACCTGATAGAATATCGAGTGATTGTCGAACGACAAATCAAGAAAATTGATACCCCTTGGAAAGTAAATATCAGTCTATTGGCCCCCAAAGAGTACTATCAGAATTTTTTTCTTATTGATGCTTCAGCTTGTACCATAGAACAGAATATTTCCAGAACAACTGATTTGCTGAATGATTTGGCTTTGGAGTTTAATACTAATATTTCAATTTTCTCTCTTGCCCTTACGGATGGCAGTTTCAGACAAGCTTGTTGTCGAATTTATAATCATCAGGGTCTCACGGGTCAACAAATTGCCAGCGTAAATGAAGACGACGCTATCTCCACTCTAAGTAGAACAAATTGGGCAGAACTTGCATCCTCAAGGAAAGTTTAGGCATAAAGATGAAGGAGCAATAATGAAATGGAAGAGGGTGACAATATATTCGGCGGGGATGAAGTCCTGGATTACATCATATATGAAGAAGTAGAAAAGGAACTTGGCAAGAAGAAGAGCAGCTCTGGTTGTTTAGGCACAATTGTTTTGGCAATTTCGACATTTGGTGGCTTTGCAATTTTAGCTTTTTGGATAGTAGGATAAAAAAGCTCTGTCCACCACAGACCTGCTCATCCATGGGATTGATAAGGGTTTACCCGGCAAAAATAATTATAGGCAATGTCACGAGCACTATAGCGCTCGCATAAATTGATACAGTTTCGCTCGGATAAATTGATACGTTGGTTCACAGCAAAATCGATTCAGAAATCATTTTTTCTTTTCCAAGTAGTTTTTTAAAAAAAAATAGAGTTTGGATTAAAGGAAGTTGTTTTGAAGGACCTCATTCCAATCCTGTTTGGGTGGACGAGCTCGTTTGATCATTCCCATAAATGGATACTTTAGCACCCAACAAGATCCACCCAGAAGATATTTTTTTTCCAGGTAGTCTCTATAATCAAAAAGAATTGTGATAGGTTTTTAAAATTATGGAAAAAAATGAATTCGAAATGTACGAAAAACAAAATTCTATAAAAAATTATACAATGAATTCAATTAGTTATATAAAAAAGTTTATACGTATAAACTTTACTGTTCCCCCATTCTCTCAGAAAAACATCCTGAATAATAATTTTATAGTTCAATTTCAGGCTTTTGTCAAATTATTATTCAATTTTATGTGTAAATTCAGTGGTGTATCAGTTTAACTGAGCAAAGGTGTATCAATTTTGGTGAGCGCTATAGAAAGGAAAGGTCAACAACAAAATCCACTCCAGAAGAGGATGATTCAGAACGAGTAGGGATGATTTTGTCGTTTATTGAAATGATTTTTAGAATGATCTTTAAATTTTGATCTTGATAATCCATGGACATATTATGGACCTATCGCGCT
>CAYWGN010000261.1:3822-6877 GCA_964457495.1 uncultured Desulfobacula sp. | reverse complement strand
GTTTTTTGAGGTATGTACCCCAGTCATAGCTGACAATCCTTGCCTGGATACCGATCTTTGCAAGGTTTGAAATCATGGCTACACCAACCTTAAGACCTTCAGGGTTGTATGGACGGGGAACAGGCATGGACCACAGCGTGATTTCGCCCAGGCCTTCTCCATCTTTAAAACCAGCTTTCTCAAGTTCCTGTTTGGCAAGTTCTACATCAAAGACATATCCCGGGATGCTTTCATTATATCCCCACATGGTTGGTGGAATCGGGTTCTTTGCAACCTGGCCCATACCCTGATAGATATTATCAACAATGGCTTTCCTGTTAAGTGCGTGGGCAACGGCTTTTCTTAAATGCAGATTACTCTTCCATGGTTCCTTGGTATGGTTGAAAGAAAGGTAACCTACGTTCATGCCAGGCTGAGCAATAAGCTGGAGGTTGGAGTCTTTTTTGGCAAGGGGAATATCTGCGGGATTTGGGAACTGGCAGACATTTATTGAACCGGTTTTAAGCTCAAGGAATCTTACTGAGTTTTCAGGGATAGCCCTGAAAATGGCTTTGTCAAAATAAGGGCCACCCGTTTTATCCCAGTACTCTTTAAATTTTTCAAGAACAATTTTGTCATCTTTTACCCAGGAGACAAATTTAAAAGGCCCAGTACCAACGGGCTGCCTTAAGAATTCTTTTGGATTGGAAAGAAAGGCAGTAGGGCTGATAATATCGGCGAAATCCATTCCCATGTTGGCAAGGAAAGGCGCCTCTACTCTTTTGAGCTTAAATACAACAGTGTATTCGTCAATTGCTTCAATGGAACCTATGGTGCCGTCCATTTCCATGGATGCCCAATACTCAGGCGTTCTATCCTGGGCAGGAATATCATAGCCTTTTCCTATAAATTTGACGTTTTTTTCTTTCATCATTCTGCCGATGGAGAAAACAACGGCATTTGCATTAAAAGGTGTGCCGTCGTGGAATTTAACCCCTTTTCTCAAATGGAATGTATAGGTCAGGCCATCTGCAGCAATATTCCAGGATTCGGCAAGACCGGGTTCCAGGGCAGTTGACTCGTCCTTGTATGCAACCAAAGCTTCAAAGACATTGTCACAGACCATAAATGAATTGCCGTCCGTCTCATAGGCAGGATCAAGCCCTACACTATCGCCGCCACGGCCAAAAACAAAGATTCCGCCGGCTTTTGGGGCCGCGAGAACCGATCCGGAAAACAAAAACATAAATAAGGTTAATAATATTCCTATTTTTTTCATCTTTTCCCCCTTTGAAAATTGTGTTAAACAAAGTATTATGAATGATCAATTTAATGAATCATTTTTGCCTAGTAACAATGTTTTTTGCTAATGTCAAAACAATCTGGTCTGGTTATTAAAATATTTATAAGCAAACCGTATTTGGTTTTATTTTTTTGTGAAATCTCAAGGATTTCTTGACCGCTTTGTTATTTTTTGTTATTTGCAATCTATTTGGGAATGTATAAGTTTTTTTGCCCAAACGTGTCTGGAAACATACTTTGGTATGTATTTTAATTTTTTAATGGAGGATAGAATGAAAAAATTTACTTTGATTGTATTAGGCTTTTTTCTGGTTTTGTCATTTGCTTTTTCAGCAAATGCTAAGACCTTAAAAGTTGGTCTTGACGCTGATCCAGTATCTCTTGACCCTCAAGTACAGCTTTCAGGTGGCATGCTTCAACTTTCGCACTGGGTATTTGATCCGCTTGTAAGGTGGAATAAGGATCATCAAATTGTACCACGTCTTGCTTACAAATGGGAAAGGCTTGATGAACTTACAATGCGCTTTTATCTTCATAAAGGTGTAAAATTTCACAGTGGCAACGCATTTACAGCAACAGATGTAAAATGGTCCTTTGACCGCTTGAATAAAAGCGTTGATTTTAAAGGACTTTTTGAACCCTTTGAAGGCATTAACATTATTGATGATTACACAATAGATATAAAAACTAAAAAAGCCTATCCCCTTCTTTTGAACATGGCAACGTATATCTTCCCAATGGACAGCAAATTCTATACGGGAACAGATGCAACGGGACAACCCAAAGATGCCTGTGTAAAGTTTACACATACCTTTGCAAATGGAAATGAATCAGGAACCGGCGCTTTTGTTGTTGAAAAATTTGAACAGGGTGTTGTGCTTGAAATGAAACGGTTTAAAGATTATTGGGATACAAAATCTCCTGGTAATGTTGACAAAATCATATTGACTCCAATTAAAGAAAATGCAACCCGTGTTGCAGCGCTTCTATCCGGTGATGTTGATTTTATTTCTCCGGTTCCTCCTACAGATTTTAAAAGAATTCAATCGGATCCTAAAGTTGATTTGGTTACCCTTAATGGCGGACGTATCATTACGTTCCAGATGAATCAGGATAGAGTTGAAGCCTTTAAAGATGCCAGGGTTAGAAATGCAATCTGTTATGCTGTTAACAATACAGGTATTGTGGAAAAAATCATGAAAGGAACAGCATCCGTTGCAGCCCAGCAAAGTCCTGTAGGTTATGTAGGATACAAAGATAGCCTTAAACCAAGATTTGATCTTGATAAAGCCAAAGCTCTCATGAAAGAAGCAGGCTATGCGGGTGGTTTTGAAATTACAATGATGGCTCCAAACGATCGTTATGTTAATGATGCAAAAATTGCTGAAGCAACAGCCCAGATGCTTGGTAAAATTGGTATTAAAGTTAACCTTAAAACAATGCCAAAAGCTCAATACTGGGATGAATTTGACAAAAGAGCTGCTGACATGATGATGATAGGATGGCACTCAGACACAGAAGACTCTGGTAATTTTTCAGAGTTTTTAACAATGTGTACCAATGCTGACACTGGCTATGGCCAATATAATAGCGGCGCATATTGCAATAAAAAAATTGATGAGCTTGTAATAGCTGCACAATCTGAGACTGATCTTGTTAAAAGAGCTGCAATGCTTAAAGAAGTGGAACAAATTCTTTTTGATGAGGCTGCTTTTTTACCATTCCATTGGCAAAATCATTCCTATGCAGCAAAGAAAAACTTTAAGATCGAACC
>CAYWGN010000261.1:0-3722 GCA_964457495.1 uncultured Desulfobacula sp. | reverse complement strand
GATCCTATAAGAGACCTTGTAGGAGAAAGGGTTACGCCGGAAGAAAGAGCAGCAATTGCTGATAAGCTGGGTCTGAATGATCCTTTTTTCACACAGTATACACGATTTGTAAAAAATGTTCTTCATGGTGACTTTGGGACCTCTTTAATATATCGGAAACCCTGTCTTGAAGTTATTTTAAAACATGCCCCTGCAACCATTGAACTTGTTTTAGGTGCAGCATTAATAATTATTTTTATTTCTTTACCATTGGGCGTATTTTCAGCCTTAAAACCCAAACATTTGTTTTCCAGATTTATCATGGGCTTTTCGACACTGGGCGTTTCAATACCTGTGTTTTTAACCGCTATTATGTTTATTTATCTTTTTTCTGTGACCCTGGGCTGGCTGCCATCCTATGGCAGAGGTGAAACCGTCGATCTTTTTAATAATGGTTACTGGAATTCAGGCTTTTTAACAATAGATGGATTAAGACACCTGGTTCTTCCATGTATATCCCTTGCATCTATTATGCTGCCTTTATATATTCGCCTTATCCGGTCTGAAATGATGGAGGTACTTGAAACAGAATATATTAAATATGCATGGGCAAAAGGACTTTCTCCTATGCGTATCTGGCTTGTCCATGCGTTTAAAAACACATTACTTCCTGTTGTTACGGTTTTTGGTTTACAAATTGGTATTATGTTTGCTTTTACAATCCTTACGGAAACTGTTTTTCAATGGCAGGGCATGGGGTTTATGTTTTTAGAAGCAATACAACGAGCTGATATTTCCCTTTTAATTGCATATCTGGTAATTGTGGCAAGTGTATTTGTTTTAGTAAATACTGTGGTTGATATATTTTATGGATTTATTAATCCCACTGTCAGAATATCAGGAACAAAATGAAAAGTTCATTACAAAAATTTAAAGAATCATATTTTTTATATAGTTTCAGGCAAGATAAAGTTGCAATGGCAAGTTTTATTGCAATTATAATATTTATAATCCTTGCAATAACAGCACCATGGATTGCTCCGATGGATCCCTATGATGCCAACAATATAGATATTATGAACTCTGAGATTCCCCCAAGCTGGAATGAAGGAGGAGAAAAAAGTTTTCCATTAGGGACAGATAACATGGGAAGAGATATGCTTTCCACAATGTTATATGGCCTTAGAACATCTATAATGATAGGCATAGGAGCTGTGTCCCTTCAGGCATTCATCGGTATTTTTATGGGATTGTCAGCAGGATATCTTGGTGGAAAAACCGATGCAATACTTATGAGGATAGCTGACATTCAATTTTCATTTCCTTATCTTATGCTTGCAATATTAGTTGGCGCTATATTTCAAATGGTATTTGGAATAGGCAGATATGAACAGCTTGCTATCCCTCTTTTAATACTGATCATTGGTTTTGCTGAATGGCCAATGTATGCAAGAACAATTCGTGCTTCAGTAATGAGAGAAAAAAATAAAGAATATGTTGAAGCTGCAAAAGTCATTGGATTATCAAAACCTGTTATAATGGTTAGACATGTCTTGCCAAATTCTCTTACATCCTTGATGGTTATTTCAACAATACAGATTGCAAATGCAGTTATGAGTGAAGCTGCCCTGTCTTTTCTGGGCTTAGGTATGCCTGTTACAATGCCTTCTCTTGGTTCTCTTATCAGGTCTGGATTTGATTATATTTTTTCAGGATCATGGTGGATTACTGTTTTTCCGGGGATTTTGCTTATTGTATTTGTCCTTGCCATTAACCTGCTTGGTGACTGGCTAAGAGATGTACTTAACCCGAAACTTTATAAAGGATAGGATTGTTTAATAATGTCCCACCTATTAGATATTCATGATCTTGAAGTTAAGTTTGCCCTAAGAACAGGCGATATTACAGCCATTGACGGTATAGATTTAACTTTGGACAAAGGAGAAACACTCGGGTTGGTTGGAGAAAGCGGAGCCGGCAAATCTGTTACAGGATTCTCAATAATAAATCTTATCAGCAAGCCCGGATATATTTCAAAAGGTAAAATTATTTTTAATGGAGAGCAAATAAGCTCATACTCTGACGAAAAAATGCGTGAAATCAGGGGAAACAAAATCAGCATGATATTTCAGGATCCCATGATGACATTGAATCCTGTTTTTACTATCGGGTTTCAGATGGTTGAAACTTTACAGGCCCATCAAAAAATTTCAAAATCAGATGCAATAGATATTGCATTGGAAAAATTAAAAAAAGTCCATATTCCATCACCGGAGCAAAGGCTCTCGCAATATCCCCATGAGTTATCCGGCGGGATGCGCCAGAGAATAATTATAGCCATTTCTCTTTTGACAGATCCTGCCATTATTATTGCAGATGAACCTACCACTGCTTTGGATGTGACAATTCAGGCTGAAATTATGGATTTGTTACAGGAATTGTGCGAATCAGATAACATGGCTTTGATATTAATTACCCATGATCTCGGGGTTGTGTCACAGGTCACAGAAAAAATTGCAGTTATGTATGCTGGTAAAATTATTGAATGCGGACCAACTGATCAGGTGGTGAAATATCCGGTTCACCCCTATACTGAAGGGTTGATAAAGTCAATACCAGGGACTGTGATAAAGCCGGGTTGCGATCTTGTGCAGATTCCAGGTATGATGCCGACACTGACAAACATACCGCCAGGATGTGCTTTTAATCCGAGATGCTATTTAAAGGGGGCAATCTGTACGACTAAAACACCAAAACTCAAGGATTTCGGCAATGGAGTTTTGGCAGCCTGCCATATGAAATAAACAGGGAATGAACAGCAGAAAATAATGAATGAAGATAATATAATACTTTCAATTAAAAACCTGGTGAAGCACTTTGATATTTCAGGTGGTTTTTTGGATCAGATCAGGTTTAAAAAAGGCAAAATTTGTTTAGAGAAAACCACTGTTAAAGCTGTAAATGATGTCTCTCTTTTTGTTAAAAAAGGTGAAACCTTAAGTGTGGTAGGGGAAAGCGGGTGTGGAAAATCAACCCTGGCAAGAGTAGTTTTGGGCCTTTATCCGCCTAATGCAGGAGAAATACATTATGGCGGCAAAAGAATTGATAACCTGAGCCATGAACAAATGCTGCCCTTTAGAAAAAAAATGCAGATGATTTTTCAAGACCCCTATGCATCTTTAAATCCAAGGAAAACAGTGCAGCAGACCCTGGAAGAACCTTTGAGATTCCATCATCCTGAAATGTCGAATAATGAAATTAATGATAAAATTGACCAGGTCATGGAACAAGTGGGTGTTGACCAGGCCTGGATAAAAAGGTATCCCCATGAATTTTCCGGAGGCCAGCGGCAGCGAATCAGTATTGCCAGGGGATTAATTCTTGATCCGGAATTTATTGTTGCAGATGAACCAGTATCAGCGTTAGATGTCTCCATCCAGGCGCAGATTCTTAACCTTTTGATGAAGGCTGGCAGAGAAAGGGATTTGACCTATTTGTTTATCACCCATGATTTGTCCGTGGTCCGTCATATCAGCACACGAGTCGCTGTGATGTATCTTGGAACTATATGTGAACTTGCCAAAGCCGAAGACTTGTTTGCCTACCCGCGTCACCCGTATACAAAGGCCCTTTTAAGTGCCATCCCTATTGTTGGTGAGAAACGGGCCAAACAGATTAAACTCAAGGGGGAGGTGCCAACGCCGGTTAACTTGCCGACAGGATGCGTTTTCCATGGCCGGTGT
>CAYWGN010000260.1:0-6900 GCA_964457495.1 uncultured Desulfobacula sp. | reverse complement strand
AATCAGGTCAAACCCTTGCCACAATAGGGCTTCAGGTGTTCCGGTCAGGCACTAAGTAGGTTCTTTTTTCTTTCTGGTCGCCTGTTCGCCATCTGCAAGCGTTCTTTGTAAGGCGGCATCATCTCAAAGGTCATGCCCTTTTGTAAGATCTTTAAGGCATCATCATAGCGCCGGTTGTTTAAGTAGGCCTTTCCCAGAAAAAAATAGATGTTGGGCCACAGCCACTTGCTGTAAAAAATCATCCGTCCGGCATAGAGCTGGTCAAGATCGGACTTTTTTTGAAGAATATCCTGGAACGCTTTGATTCCGCACTGGAGATATTCGGCTGGTGAATGAATGGCCGTTAAAATAATCCCCTTGCAATATTGCACCACCATCCACTCATGAAGATCAGCAGTCTCTACTTCATCAGCTTTTTCCAACTCACGGATGCTCAAACTCATGACCTGGAATATCTTTTCATGGTTATCATATGCACGGGCAGCCATGAAATGCCACATGGCCAGAAAAGCCCTGGCAAAGGTATAGTCTGGGTTTGATTTCACCAATGCTATCATCTGTTGTTTAAGGTGCCCTGAGTCACCGGGCTGTGTGGTGAACCTTTTGTGCCATAACCATCTGACCTTTGTTTCCAAATTTTCCGGGAATACCTCAGCACACTATCCAGATACTGAACTGCTTTATCCAGGTCCCCGGCGCAGCTGTACCCTATTGACAGGTCATTCAGAATGCGGATGTCCATCCCATTGGCCGGAAGGCGGTTTTCCAGCTTGATCAGTTCCGGCAGGATCTCTTCGGATTGAACGGCGAAGCCTTCGTCTGCACAGGCAAAATAAGCATTGTCCATGTTCTGTTTATAGCGGCTGGTAATTTGCTTCAGCATTTTTTTTCGAATGGCCCGAATAAAATTGTCGATGGCAATTTCCTGCTGTTGGAGAACCTGGGTAAGATTTTTATCTGGATTTTTCATCAACAAGCTAATGAGTGTCTGGAATTCTATATCCACAGCCTTTGATATGATCTGTTGCAACGTCTGCATCGACTCCAGCAAAACTCCTCCCATGATGCTCCCGCCCCGTTAAGGGTAGACAAAAAATTCAGCAGCACAGGATCATGGATGAAGTTTTCCCCTTTTTTACTCTCGGAAGTATATCCACCCCACTCCCGCCTGGCTATGATATCCAGGACCTCCAAGGGAATATTCTTCTGGAGAGGAACTTTAGGTACTGCAACGGCCTTTTGGCTGCTTTGAACATCACTGTCCAGTCTCAACTGGAGCAGTGAATCCAGAGCGCCATAATCAAAGGCATTCTTTTCCAAAATACTCCGGATCACCACCAAGGGCAGAAAATTTTCTTTTTGTGCCCGTTTGATGGAACGGATCTTGTCAATACAATCTGCAAGGAATGACATCCTTAACAGTTGATAGTATTTGAGTAAAGTTCATTTTATATTTGTGTCGGGTTTTACGAGATTTGTATCCCGTGTCCAAAAGGACAAGGTCATCTTCAAGAAAAAGTTTAAGAAATGAGACGCTGCCAGTTGCCTTTCTCCTATATTCTTAGGGCTGATAAACGATATAATCATTCAAGTCCATCAATCACCATGGGATATCTGGGAATAGAGAGCAAAGAAGTGCATGAAATTCTTATGAATGAGATAGGATAGATATGATATCGATGTGCCTGTTGAATGGAAGGAAATCTTCCAATAGCCTGAATTGTGCCTCCCCCGTGGGATACCCCAGCGGGGGCGTTTGTTTTATGCATTTTTGCAAATCAATCAAGGACTTCAGAAAATTGAGGAGCCCATAATAATTTTTAATACCTATCCGGGTCAGCCCTTAATCCCGTAGTCCTGTTACGAAGTCCCATACATTTTCAATGTTCGTTTCTTCACTGCCTTTCGGGGTGGACAACAGAGAGCCAGCTACTGGTGTCCAGGTTTCCAATGTGCTTGGTTCATCCGGTTCAAGGGTTTCCTTTTAATCTTTTCATTGATTGCTGCTTCCAGGGGCAAGTGGCAATATAACCTGCCTCTGGTTCGGTCAGAAAATTGGAACCACTCTGTTTGCCTTTATACAATTTTTCAAGAAAAGGCTTTTTCTGTTTCTCCCTTCCAAAGCGTTCGAATAGGTTCCCTGCTCTGAAGTTCATATCCAACAATACAAGCAGACACATCATTAGTATTTGATGCTACCAAATCCTTCTGTTACCAAACCACCGTCGTCAAGCCACTTTTGCATACCACCCCATTTGAATGGCCCGAAAAGACCTTGAGCGATATCGAGGCGATCACGCTGAGCACCTCCAAGCCACATTTGAACAATCTTATAATCTCTCATATATTTTTCAACGTGACCTTCATAAACATATCCATAGGAACCCATCAATTCCATTGCTCGACTGGTACAATATTCGGCAGTGTCACCGGCAAAAGATCTCGCTATGGAAAATTTTGCAACCATCTCCTTTGTCCACGGTTGACCATAAATGTCTGGTTGGCTTAGCTGCCATGTAACGCTTAGGATATAGTTTCGAGCTAATTCAATTTTGCTTGCCATTTCCGCCAAAATAGACGCAAAGAATGATCGCTCTCTTACAGGAGTGCCAGCAATTTCTCTACCTCCGGTCCAATCCAAAGCAATTTCAAGCACGGCTTCTGCGACACCCACCAGTCTGGCTGCGCCGGCGAGCCGGCCCAGACCAATTACGTAGCCTTCTATGATTCTTGCGCCCAGCAGAGGTTGATCAATGTCCAGGACATACCTTTTGGGAAGCCTTACGTTATCGTACACCATTTCACAGTTTTCATCAGACCATGTCATTCCCATTTTTTCAAAAGGCTTGGAAATGCTGAATCCCTCTGCATCCGGCGGGACATACACTATCCCGGCGCCTTCTGCCCCCATTTTCGGATCACGTGTGACAACCGTCCAGTAACCAATGTGACCTTTCAGGTATTTACTCTCAAATCGGTCGATAGTACCCGCAGGTCCTGGCCAAATTTTTCGCCCATTGATTACAACTTCATCCCCCTGGATCTCCATTCGTGTGCGGATAGTTCGGAAATCAAATGCCGGATCTTCAATGCTCGCTCCTCCGGATGGCTCGGTGATTGCTGTACATGCAGTCCAAGCCTCATCACCGGCTATCTTTGGGGAGAACTCCTCAAGCAAATCGTCACGTTGTGCTGCCAACATAAATGAGACGACCCAATGAATTTTCCCCACCATCGTTGCTAATCCGATTTCCGCTCTGGAAAGCTCGATGTTAATCATTTGTCTCACAACTGGAGATAATCCTAACCCTCCAAATTTTTCCGGTAGATTAGATGAGGTCAGACCTAACTTGACACACTCCTTATAATACTTGTGTGTCGTTTCTACACCTATTTCTTCATCTCTGTGCCATCCACCTTCGAAATCCTGACGTATGGGCATCAATTCCTTATTGGCAAATTCCCGGATCGCTATTGCCATTCTGATATCTTCGTCGGTACAATAGCACTTTGAATATTTAACCTTTGGATCAAGCATCTTATAATAACCTCTACCAACCTGCTTGCTCATTTTTCCTCCTCCTTTAATGTGTTATGTTAAATTTGATGAGAGTAATAATTTTAGTACAGAGTCCATAAAGCAGACCCAGTAGCTTTAGCGGATAGTTGGTTTATTTATTTTTAGTTTTATTTAGGCGAATAAACCCTTCTTCCAAGTCTGCAATAAGATCATCCGGATCTTCTAATCCAATATGATATCGCAGTAAGAAACCTTTTTCTTTCCAAAAATTCGCGGTGCGAATGGCAGCAGGGTAACAGGGTAAAACCAGGCTCTCAAATCCACCCCAACTAGCGCCGATTTTGAACAGGTCGTAGTCATCCAGCATTTTTGCGACGGCAACACTGGAGGAAGAATGGAGAACCACCCCAAACAGACCGCAAGCTCCTTTAAAATCAAGCTTCCAGATGGAATGTCCCGGATCATCTTCAAGGGCGGGATACAGGACCCGTTTAACCTCAGGACGTTTGCTAAGCCACTGAGCGATTTTAGAAGCCGATGACTGATGTTGATGTAGTAGAACACTCATGGTACGTAACCCTCTAAGAGCTGAATAACAGTCATCAGGGGCAGCAATATCCCCAACAGCCATGGTTGTATCCTTGATTTTTCGAAACAGCTCATCTGTTCTTGCTGTGATAATTCCGATTACCAGGTCTGAGTGTCCGGAGAGGTACTTGGTTCCCGCTTGAATGGACACATCCACACCAAAATTTATTGGTTTGAAAAACAATGGAGTTGCCCATGTATTATCCATTAAAACTAATACATCTCGCTGATGAGCGGCCGTGCAAATGGCCGGGATATTCTGCATTTCAAATGTTACTGACCCTGGTGATTCGGTAAACACCAACCTTGTATTTGAACGGAATAACTCTGATATATTGTCACCAATCAACGGGTCGTAATAGGTGGTCTTGACCCCAAACCGTTTCAACACCGTATCACAAAATTGACGGGTAGGTCCGTAAGTCGAATCCGTAACCAAAATATGATCCCCTTTTTCTACCAGAGCCATTATAGCCAAATTACAGGCTGCCTGGCCCGAAGAAACAACCACGGATCCCTTCCCTTCCTCAAGTCTGCAAACTGCTTCGGCCAGAGCAAAAGTCGTGGGTGTTCCAAAGGCGCCGTAATAAACACTTCTGTATTTTTTTGCCCCTTCCTTGCGCTTGCTGTAAGCCTCCATTGTGGGATAAATGATCGTTGATGCGTGATAAACTGGTGGATTAACTACGCCTTGGTTTTTTTCAGGATCGCGCCCTAAATGGACGATCAATGTATCATCTTTCACTGTATCTTTCATGTCTATTTGCTCCCGGGGCAATTTACTTCAATTGAAACACAACATCTGGCAGCCATAAAGCCAACTGTGGAAAGAACATCACCAGCAGAATGGCAATCCATTGTATTAACAAAAATGGCAAGACAGAGCGATAAATGTCCATCGTGCTGACTTCTGGCGGAGCAATCCCCTTCATGAAGAAAAGACTGAAGCCAAATGGCGGGGTGAGAAAAGCTGTTTGAAGGTTGAGAATGAAAACAATTCCGAACCAGACAGGGTCGAAGCCAAGACCGACAAGTATGGGCATGAATACAGGCACAGTGAGGAAAAGCATAGTCGTTTCCTCAAAGAAAAAACCTAAAAAGAAGTAAACAAGCTGCATGACAAAAACTACCAACAACGGTGCCATATCCAATCCCAGAATAAATTCCTTCACCAGACTCGGACCGCCGGTTTGGATGAGTACAGATGAAAAGACGTAGGCACCGAAAAGAATAAACATAATCATGCCTGTAATACTAGCTGTTTGTATAGCCGATTCTTTCATCAATTTCCAGGAGAAACGGCGGTTAACTATAGAAGCGACCACCGCTCCAAGCGCACCGATGGCTGCTGATTCAGTTGGTGACGCAATGCCCGCAAAAATTGAACCCAACACTCCTATAATGATAATGAATGGTAGTATTAGCCCCTTAAGCAGAAGAATTTTCTCCTTCAAGGGGATTCTCTCAGCCAGTGGCAGGGCAGGACCATCCTGGGGGCGTAAATAACACCTGACCCCGATATAAGTGACGTACATTCCGGCCAATAGCAGACCTGGTAGAATACCGCCGGCAAACAGCCTGCCAATTGAGGTTTGTGTGAGCATGCCATAGATGATGAAACCGATACTGGGTGGGATTAGTAGTCCTAAAGGACCGCCTACCAGAATTGGCCCAATAGCGATGGACTTGTGATAATTTTTCTTGAGCATGATCGGCAGGGCTATGAGGCCCATGGTCACTGTTCCGGCTGCGCTGATACCTGAAAGTGCAGCGATGATCGTACAAATAAAAATTGTAGCCATCCCCAGCCCACCTCTAACTGGCCCAAGCCAATGGTGCATTGCCGTATAAAGCTCTTCAGCGATACCACATTTTTCAAGAACAGTAGCCATAAAAATGTACAATGGTACCGCTACCATAATCAGGCTGTTCATCACCCCATAAGTGTCACTCAGAATATGGAAGAAAATTGGTGGCCCAACTAATAAAAAACCCGATAAAATTCCGGCACAACCCATGGTAAAACCCATTGGCAGCCCAAAAACAAGACCCAAAAAAAGTCCGCTAAATAATACAATAATTGGTAAAATACTTTGTTCCACTATACAATCTCCTTGCCGGTAAAGGTAAAATAGACAGAGCGAATCCACTTGACCAAAGCCTGAATAATTAACATTAGCCCTGCTACAGGAATGGAAAGCTTAATTGGCCAAAGAGGAGCCTCCAGAGGGGTAAAAGAAACTTCACTGGTAGAAATGGATTCATAGGCAAAGGGAAAACCAAGGTATACATAATAGAAAGCCCAGCCAATAATGATCAAAAGCGTAAATGAATCAAATGCAGACCTAACCCTTGGAGGAAAAAGGTTATAAATGAAATCTACCTTTATATGTTTGCCCTTTTGCAGGCAGTATGCTCCCATTAATACCGATGCAGCACCAAACAACTGCTGGGTCACTTCGTGCACCCATATAGTGGCATGATGAAAGAGATATCGCATACTAACCTCATAAACCATTATTACAATTACAATAAAGATAAAATAACTGATCACTTTTGAACATCGTTCTATAAATACCTCAAGCTTAATAAGCAATTTACTCATTGTTCACACTCCATCAAATTTTGACGTCAACCTGTTTTGTTATGCTCAAACTTTTGTTGGTTCAGGCATGCTTATTGTCTATAATAAAAAATAAATTCTGCATATTTATGAGGCACTCTCTACTCTTGTTAAGAGTGCCTTATTTATTGCCCGGCTAATCAGCTACATAGGGGTTAATGGTATGATC
>CAYWGN010000259.1:0-6928 GCA_964457495.1 uncultured Desulfobacula sp. | reverse complement strand
AATCTGTATTTTTTGAATTTTAAACTCGCATCTAAATACCGTTGTACACTTGTGAAATAAGGGGCCGGATATGTCCAAGATAAATGAAATTTTAACTTTAGATCTAAAAGAAGATATCAAGAATGTAATTGACCTTGAAGATTTTTCAGAACTGGAAATTCAACAGGAATTAGAATCATATATCGTCACCGAGGGCATAGGGAGTCATCTTTACAATTTTACCAATCAGTTTACATCAAATATTAAAGAGACTGGTGTATGGATTTCTGGTTTCTATGGATCTGGTAAATCCTACTTTGGAAAAATGTTGGGCTATGTCATAGACAATCCTATAATCAATGGTACTCCAGCTCGGGAAAGATTTATACCCCGTCTTAAAGGGGTTTCTGATGAAAGCTTGATTGAAAATGCAATACGCAATTTAGATTCCATTAACAGCCGGGTAATTTTTTTGGATGTGGCAAAGCAAAATACTGATCGTGGATTGGCCTTCACCCTGTTTGCCAACTTGTTAAAAAATCTTGGATTCAGAGATGATATTTATGGATACATGGAATTTGATCTCTACATCGATGGAAAATATGATGAATTTAAAAACAAGGCAAATGAGCTGGAAGGTAAAGAATGGGATGAATTAAAGAAAAGTAATCGACTGGTTGCAAAAGCAATGCGCAATATCTTTGCAGCGATTGGTTACAGCAATGAAGAATATAATGATACTCATAAAGTGTTTAGTGATGCTATTAGTGATTTCTCTGCCAGTAAATTTAAGACAGAACTGGAAAAATATTTAAAATACAAACCGGATGAGACGCTTGTATTTATATTTGATGAAGCAAGCGAGGCAATCAGTCAGAAAAAATTTGCTCTGCTTGATCTGGAGGGTATCAGTGAAGCATTATCGAGTATCAGCAGTAAAGTCTGGACAATTGCCATTGCACAGGAAAAACTTGATGATGTTATCAATAATACAAATGTAAATCGAAGTCAGCTTACAAAGGTCACAGATCGGTTTAAAACAAAAATTCATCTTGAATCAACTGAAGTGGATGTCATTATCAGAAGTCGCTTGTTACAGAAGAAAGAATTATATTTCGAACAATTGGTGGACTACTATAAAAAGAATGAAGGGCTTGTTTCTGATGCCACAAACTTGAAATCTTTATTCCCGACCAAAACAACCTCTGCTGAAGAATTTGCAATTTATTACCCTTTTCATAAATACCAGTTTGATATTCTTCAAAAATTTCTTTTCAATTCAAATGCACTCGTGGCTACTCAAATTGCTGCTCGAGGGATGATTATTACCACCTTTGATGTTCTCAGGAATCAAATGCGGGATCAGGAACTATTTGATTTTACGCCCGGGCATGCCATCTGTTCTGAAGCCCAAACAGCACCCCCAGCTGGCCTTGTAAACAAATACGATACCGCATGTAAAATTCTCCAGGAGAAGAATTCAGAAATAGCAGGGGAAAAACTTCTTAAAACCATCCATCTTCTTTCTGACTCTGAGGTTATTTTACCAACGGTTGAAAGTATCACAAAAAGCTATATCAAAGATCTTAGCTCTTACTATGATATCAAACCGAAAATAGAGGAAGCCCTTCATCTCATGGTCGAAGGAAAGGTGCTTTTATTGTCCAATAATAATTATAAGATCACATCCGACCTTGAGGGTAAACTTTTAGAAGAAATGAAGGATTTTGATGTCGAGTTGTTTATCAAAAAAAGATCTCTGATCAATTATATAAAGGATTATAAATTCTTTAATCCTGTGGCATCATTCAGTGATGGTCCTGATTTCTTCAAATTCAGCGTATTATCTGATCAGGATGATGAACTGTGCAGCCAGGGTAATAAAGATTTGAGACTAACTGTCTATGGTTTGTTTAATATCAGTGAAGATAGACAGGATTTTATAGAATCAATCAAGCTGGAGACTCAGTATAACAAAAAGCTGATGACCCTGATTCCTGATAACAGTGAATTTTCCCAGATAGACAAGCTGATCGGGGGAATAAAACGTTACACGAATATGGAAGAAAAATATTCTAATGAAGCAGATCCTATCAAACGACAGGTTATTAGAGAATTTGCCATCATTCGTGAAGAAAAGGAAAAAGATTTACGGATAAAAATTGAGAAAGCTTATAGAAAAGCTTCGTTAATATATATGTTTGATGAGCTTCTTCTCAATCCTGACACCTTCAAAGGGACCATCAATGAGGTTCAGAGAAAATTAATAAAAAATATATACACAAAACGGCTTGCAAACCAATTGTCAGAAGGGTTAGTGCCTAAAATATTCAGTAACCGAAAAGAAAACCTGGGAAGGCTTTTTTCTGGTGCAGAATTCAATTTTTTTGATGATAACGGAAATTTTATAGGTGATCACCTCAAGGTTGTGGAAGAAATTAATACCAAGATAAAATCCAGTTTTGTTGATGGGAAATCTCTTGAGTTGGACCTTTCTGGAGCACCGTGGGGCTACTCTTTTGGAACCATTGTGACTACTCTGGCAGCTCTTTTTAGAGCAGGGAAACTCAGTGTTAAACACAATGGACAAGACCCTAACTTTTCTTATAAAGACAAGTCTGTTCATGAGGCATTTATCAATGCGATAAAATTCAAATCAGCAAGATTCAAATCCATAATTAAAGGTCTGACTGCAATTCAAAAAAATCAAACAGTTCAATTGCTGTTGGATCTGGAAATTGAAAAACACACCAGTCGAAAAGTGGACTGGAACACGAATGACTTTGATCTGGCCGATGCGATCAGATTTCTGGTAGAGCATTTTCTTGGTGCTCTGACCACGCTGAATGATACGGTTGACAATTTTGACTCACTTTTCCTGAATGTGGCAGCACAAAAAACAATACTGCTTAATTATTCCGGCAAGGTAACCGAGGGTAACTATATTGAAAAAGTAGAAGAACTTCTATCAACCAGTGATACGTTTAAAACGTCAATTCAGACTATTCTTAAGGCCCAAAAATTTATCAAGAAAAATTTTCCAAAAGTAAAAGAATTTAAACGATTTATCGAAGATGTAATTACTGAGTTGAAAAAAGCTGACCGCAAAGATGGCAGCATTCAAGATGCGAATGATGAATTTTTAAGGCTTTACAAACAGGATATGGTTAAAAATTTTGCCCAGCTACAACAACAGGCTCAAGTTGTAAAAGACAGCTATTTTAAATTGATTAAAAATGCAGCATCAGGAATGACACACCAATATCAATTGCTTCAGGGGCAGGTAGAAGGTGCTGTAAAAAGATTAAAACAAAATTATCCTCCACAATTAAATATTCAGAATCAGAAAAAGTTGGAGGATTTGAAGCGATATTGCTCTGATAGGGTCATTAATGAACCCAGCATGGAATTTTCCATAAGCTGCAAAAAATGCGGCTACTCTCTTTCAGATATTTTGAACTATATTGACTTGGTTCCAAGTAAAAATAATGATTTAATAATCATACAAAGCAATTTTATTACTGAACCACCTCCAGATCCGAGACAAGGTTTTGGTGATGATCCCAAAATGCCAAAGGCACCGAGAAAGATCAAATTTCAGGTTCCCGGGAAGAAAATGACTGTAAGGGAATATAAATCGTTGCTGACAACCCAGTTAACCGCATTGGCGTCAGCCCAGCCGGATGAGGAAATTGAATTGGATATTGAAACTCTATAATTGGATATGATGTCATGAAACTTGTAGAACATGTGGATAAACTTCGAACACAAATAGAGAGTGCATTTGATAAACAGTTTGCCAGGCTGGGGGTTGGCCCGACCAAACAAATAGAATTGGAAAAACTTCCCCAGGAACTTCATGCCAAACGACATCATTTTGACGAAATGTTGGAAAGTCATAGGGGTGAAACTGGTAGCTATGAGAATGCCCGTGAAAAGTTGATTGATGAGCTTACCTTTACACTTTTTAACCGGATTGCTGCACTTAAAGTAATGGAATCTGCAAGCCTATTTCCCCCGATAATCACCAAACAACCAGAACATGGGGATCGCTCCTTTGGTCATAAAGCATGGCTGGAAATAAGGCCTGATATGCGCGATGAGGAACTTGACGGTATCCGGGAATACATCAAATATGCTTTTACAGAGTTGGGTCAAACCCTTCCGCTATATAGCAAGGAATATCCCTATGCTCTTTTACCCGATGTAATCAGCCTCAATGAAATCATCGATGCTTTTAATGAAGTGGAAAAAGATCCGCAGATTGAAGATGGGATCTGGCAGAATGATGATATCCTAGGTTGGTTGTATGAGAGTTATAATACTGCCAAGAAAGCGGCTTTTAAATATAGTAAGGCTAAGACTGAATATGATAAAGTCTCGCTCCAGTCCCAGGTCTATACTCCTCGCTGGGTAGTGCAGTTCCTGGTTGATAACTCACTTGGTAAACTTTATCTGGAAATGTATCCTGATTCTGAAATCAAAAGAAAATATAAGATTGCAAATGCGCCGAAAATACAGGAACGCAAACGCAAACCTTTACATGAAATAAAATTAATAGACCCTTCATCTGGTTCAGGTAATTTTCTGCTCTATGCCTACGATCTTTTTTATGCGTTTTACATGGACCAGATAGAAAACTATGGTGAGGATTATGATGAGGATGATATCCCAAGGCTGATCATTGAAAATAATCTTCATGGTATTGATCTGGATGATCGTGCTATTCAGTTGGCACAGCTTGGTCTTTACATCAAGGCTCGTAAAAAGAACCGTACTATCGGAAATTTAAAATTCAATGTGGTTTCATCTGATTTTTTCTTACCTAATTATGAAGAAACTCGTCATATCTTCGAAGATGGAAACAGGCTTGATCAAAATCAGAAAGAGTTGATTGAGGAAATTTGGGAGGATTTGCAGTTCGCTTATAAATTTGGTTCCCTCATCAGGTTGGATGAAAAACTCAAAGCGAAATTAAGAACTCTTGAATTTGAGCAAAACGGCAAGCAAATGCAGCTTTTTTCTGATGAAGAAATTGGTAATAGGCCAAAATCAGTTCAACTTGAATTGTTTGCCGCTGCAGATATTGAACAACAAAAGAGATTTATCAAAAATTTTTTCATAAATCTTAAAAAAGCAGTTGCACAATATGCACAAGTTCAGGGTAACACCTTTCTCACCAGTAAAACACGTGATGCTATTATTTTTTTAGAGTTGCTTACAACTGAATATGATGTGGCAACTGCCAATCCACCCTATACTACTCGCCAAGATTATGGGCCGGACTTAAAAATTTTTATTCATGGTAATTATAAAGAACCTTTCGATACTTATATAAATCTATATGCCTGTTTTTTGCAGCGAATTGATCAGATGCTCATAAAAAATGGCAAATTAGCAATAATAACTCCAATGACTTTTATGTTCATTTCTACTTTTCAAGATATGAGAAAATTAATACTTACAAAATATCATATCAATGTATTTATTCAATATGGATTTGGTGGGATGTTTTCCGAATCAGTAGACCCGGCAATGTATATTCTTGAAAAAGGAATTTCAAAAACTGATAGTTCATTTATGAAGTTAGACAAATATTTTTCAGATAATAAGAAGGACTTTTTTTATGATGCACTAAATGATTTAATTTCAAATAGAGAGAATACACATCTTCATTTTCTAAACCAAAACCGGATATTAGAAATAGTATCACATCCTTTTATTTTTTGGATATCTCAGGATTTTAGAAATAAATTTAAGGAACAACTATTAGAAAGTTTTGTCAAGGTATGTGGTGGGCTTACAACAGGGAAAAACGAAAGGTTTTTACGGTTTTGGTGGGAATTGCAGTCTAAGTATACAATCCCAGCGATATCAGATGGGTGGATTGGATATGCTAAAGGTGGTGCCTTTAATAAATGGTATGGTAATCTTTGGTTGAAAATTAATTGGAAAGATGATGGGTATGAATTAAAACACTTTCATAATGATAAGGGAAAATTACGTTCGGTTATTAGAAATGAACAGTTTTTTTATCAAGAAGGAATAACTTATTCGGCAAGCGGTAGGGGGGGATATGCCTTTAGGTATTTACCAGAAGGTAATATTTTTGATGTAGGGGGATCTTGCATCTTTCCGTTGAAATCTTATAAAAATTTTAAATATCTACTCGCTCTATTGAATTCAAAATTGACTTTTTATATCGCTGATTGCTTGAATCCAACAGCAAATATTCAAGTCGGAGATTTACAGAGAATGCCCTTTGTAATTCCAGACAAAAAAAATGAAGAAGTGGTATCAAAACTATCTCAAATAAATATTCAGCTAACAAAAGAATTGTTAGAATTTAAAATTGCTGAACCTGATTTTAAAAACAATGTTTTTTCTCCTGAAAATGATTGGAAAAAGAGTGTCCTTTCTTACATGGAAAAGCGTTATGCATTCCAGACAATAATTTCAATTAATGAATCAATAATTAATGAACGAATATATGAAATATATTCGTTATCAAGTGTTGATAAGCAACTTGTCGTTGATAAACAAGGTTCAGATGTTGCGGATATTCCCGTAACATCTGAAGCAAAAGAGTGTTTCATAAAATATTATAGAGATATTTTAAGCAATGAGAATATTGAGAAATTAAATAGTATTAAAGAATGCGATTGCGTTGAAAACACAACAGAAATAATGTCCGCATTACAGAAAAACAATACTATTGAAGAAATAGCTATAAAAAATAGCACAAACCCAATAGATCTCTGGTATTTCTTTCTTGGGACAAAGGATCTATCAAAAATACATTCAAAAGAGGTATCCCTGGAATTTTTAATAGCCCTAATACGTGAAATTCTTGATGAAGATGATGATGGTATTATTCCATTGGTTCCAAACTCTGTGTTAATTGCCGCAATAAAATAGACAGAAAAGGGACAAAATTTTCAAAATATAT
>CAYWGN010000258.1:5778-6976 GCA_964457495.1 uncultured Desulfobacula sp. | reverse complement strand
ACAGGATGGCTTCCAGAATCCTGGGAATGGGGGATGCGCTTTCATTTATTGAAAAGGCCCAGAAAGCCGTTGATCAAAAAGAGGCCAAGGCGCTTGAGAAAAAACTAAGGAAGAATTCCTTTACCCTGGAAGATTTCAGAAACCAGATGAAATCAGTCCGGAAAATGGGGTCAATAAAAGACCTCATCGGAATGTTGCCAGGGGTGAATAAGAAACAGCTTAAAGGCTTAAATATAGATGACAGGGAATTTGCCAGAATTGAAGCAATTATCAATTCAATGACACCTTACGAAAGACGGGTCCACGCCATTATCAAGGGGTCAAGAAAAAAAAGAATTGCCAATGGAAGCGGAACCACGGTTCAGGATGTTAACAAGCTTTTAAAAAGCTATTCCCAGTCTATGAAGATGATAAAGAAGTTTAATAAAGGTGGCATGCGATCATTAAAAAACATGCTGCCGTTTTAAGGAGAAAAAAAAGAATATGTCCGTAAGAATCAGATTGACCAGAAAAGGAACAAAGAAGAAACCTTTTTACAGAATAGTGGCTGCTGACATTGAAAACCCGAGAGATGGCAGATTTTTAGAACTCTTAGGTACCTACAATCCAATGGTTGAACCGGCTGCAATTACGCTGAAAGAAGACAGAATAAAGTATTGGTTGGGCGAAGGTGCTAAACCTTCAACAACTGTCCAGAGTATATTGAAAAAACAGGGAGTCGGCCAGGCTTAAGCATTCGCTGTTTTTTATAAGCAAACCAGGTATTCTCAAAATCCTATTTAAGGAGATCTATTTATGAAAGAGCTGATAGAATACATTGCAAAAGCTTTGGTAGACAATCCCGATCAAGTTTCTGTATCAGAAGTTATTGGAGACCAGACTTCTGTTTTAGAACTTAAGGTGGCAAAAGAGGATCTGGGCAAAGTAATCGGTAAGCAGGGAAGATCGGCGCGGGCCATGCGAACAATTTTAAGTGCGGCATCCACCAAGCTTAAAAAACGCACGGTTCTTGAAATTATTGAATAGATGATGAACAAAGCCACTTCGTTTACTATAGGCAAGGTAACCGGATTCCATGGACTTAATGGTAATCTTAAGGTTTGGTCCTTTGCAGACTCGGTTGATACCTTTGCCCCTGGCACAAGCGTTCTTTTAAAAGCAGAAGAAGAGCAGGGCAAAACCTTTACCATACTTCAGG
>CAYWGN010000258.1:0-5678 GCA_964457495.1 uncultured Desulfobacula sp. | reverse complement strand
AGGATCAGGAAACCCTGGTGCCAATGAATAAACACTTTGTTGAATCCGTTGATATTGAAAAAAAGACCATGCTGACGACCTTGCCCGAGGATTACTAATGGACTTTACTATACTGACCCTGTTTCCGGAACTCATCACCTCGTTTTTTGAGCATGGCATGATTTCAAGGGGTATTGAAAAAGGCCTGATAAAAGGACATTGCATTAATATCAGGGATTTTTCATGCGACCGCCATAACACTGTTGATGACAGGCCCTATGGCGGCGGAAGCGGAATGGTAATGAAGCCGGAACCCTTACAGGCCGCTATTTTATGTGCCAAAAAAAAAGCTCCTGAATCACAGGTCGTATTGATGACCCCTCAGGGGACCCGGTTCAGCCAGGAAAAGGCATTTGAACTTGCCAATGGAAATGAGGGGCTTATTTTTGTCTGTGGAAGGTATGAAGGGATTGATGAACGGGTATACGCCACGCTTATTGATGAAGAGATCTCCATCGGGGATTATGTCATGACCGGGGGAGAGCTTGCATCCATGGTCATCATTGATTCCATAGCCAGGTTAATTCCCGGCGTATTGGGAAGTTGTGAATCCTGGCAATCAGATTCATTTACAGATGACAGACTTGAGTATGCACAATATACAAGACCGGAAGAATTTGAAGGGCTAAAGGTTCCCGAGGTGCTATTGTCCGGGAACCATGAAAAGATAAGATTATGGAGAAAAAGTTCGTCTCTTCAGCGGACATTTCTAAAAAGACCAGATCTTTTACAAAAAGGCAAATTGGATGCTGAAGAAAAAAAGATATTAAAACAATGGGGTCAGGAGTTGGAAAACCTTGTTAAAGAATAACCTTTACGTGGCATTGATCCATTTTCCTGTTATGAACAAGAAAGATCAACCCATTGGATCAGCTCTGACAACCATAGACTTGCATGATATTGCACGGGCATCCATAACCTTTGGTGTAAGAGGGTTTTATGTCATAACCCCTTATGAAGACCAGGCAACCCTGGCCAATCAGGTGATTGAACACTGGACAAAAGGAGTTGGGGCTAAGCTGAATCCGTTCAGGAAAAATGCCCTGGAACTCATTCGGGTGACCAAAACCTTTGAGGATGCGGTTTCCTCGATTGAACAGGAAAGAAAAGAGCCAGTTGTGACCATTGCCACAAGTGCAAAAGAAAAACCCGGCTCAATAACAATAGAGACGTTACAGCAAAAGCTTGAGAATAAAGCTTCCCATGTCATTATTTTTGGAACGGCATGGGGACTGGCAGATGAATTGATTGATACCTGTGATTTTATTTTAGACCCAATTTTTGGGAACACAGATTACAATCACCTTTCTGTAAGGTCTGCTGCCTCAATATATTTAGACAGGATTATAAATGGCAGGTAAGATAGTACTTGCTAAAAGGGAAGGTAACTAGGAGGAAACATGAGTAATATAATCGAAAAATTAGAAAAAGAACAATTACGTCTTGATATCCCGGCATTTGATTCAGGTGATACTGTAATAGTACATGTAAAAATCAAAGAAGGTGAAAAAGAGCGTATCCAGCTATTCCAGGGCGTAGTGATTAAAAAAACCAAAGGATATGCAAGTGCCCGTTTTACTGTAAGAAAGATTTCTGGCGGCATTGGTGTTGAAAGAATATTTCCGCTTTTTTCCCCTTCCATTGATAAAATTGAAGTGGTAACAAAGGGTAGGGTTAGAAGATCCAAACTCTATTATCTTAGAAATCTTCGAGGAAAAGCTGCCAGGATCAAAGAAAAACGGTTTGCTTAAAAACCCCTTAAAAGGTTTCGCTGATGTGGCAATTTGAACACAAAGCAAAAAACCACGGGTATATAAAGATAGCAGGTGTTGATGAGGCCGGCAGGGGACCCCTTGCTGGCCCTGTCGTGTCTGCTGCAGTGATCCTGCCGCATGATTTTGCGTGTATTGGGATCAATGATTCTAAAAAGTTGTCAGAAAAAAAAAGAAATGCTCTATTTCCCATCATCATGGAAAAGGCTATTGCTGTTTCTACTGGCATATCCTCCCACGATGAGATTGATAAAATTAATATTCTTCAGGCATCTTTGCTTTCCATGAAACGGGCCGTTGAAAATCTTTCAAACCCATCTGATTCCCTTGCGCCGGATTTTCTTCTTATTGACGGTAATTTCACCCTGGACATGGCCATTGAACAGTCAGCCATTGTCAAAGGGGATTCAAGAAGCATTTCCATTGCTGCCGCCTCCATCATTGCAAAAGTCACAAGGGATTCCATAATGGAAGCTCTTCATAAAAAATACCCCCTGTATAATTTTACCCAGCACAAAGGCTACCCCACCAAAGCCCACAAAGAAGCCATTTTAAAATATGGGCCCTGCCCAGTTCACAGGCGTACTTTTAAGGGGGTAAAAGGGGTGATCAATGCCCGATGACCGGAAAAACTTAGGAGATCGTGGTGAAACAGCAGCCATATCCTTTCTTAAAACCCAGGGATTTGTCATTCTTGAAACCAACTATCAAACAAAAATAGCTGAAATAGACATTATTGCCAGAGACAATGACAGGATTTGTTTTATTGAAGTCAAAACCAGGCGCAGCCTTAAAAAAGGACTGCCAAGAGAATCAATCACCTATTCAAAGCAAAAAAAAATTATCCTGGGAGCTTCTTTTTATCTTAAAACAACCAAACATATGAATTCGAAAGTCCGATTCGATGTGGTTGAAGTTCTTGAAAAAAATGGCAGCTTTGACATTAATTTAATTAAAAATGCTTTCTCAGCTTATTAAAACGGATTATTAGAACGGGTCACTAAAATGGACACCCAAAATTCACCTGGAACTCTCTATATTGTTGCCACCCCCGTGGGGAACCTTGAAGATATCACATTCAGGGCAGTAAAGGTGTTAAAACAGGTGGACATGATTGCAGCTGAAGACACCCGGCATTCAAAAAAACTGCTCGCCCATTACGACATCAAAACAAAACTTGTGTCCTGCCATGAGCACAATGAAATTAGCAAAACCCCCCAACTCATCACCCATTTAAAAAATGGTCTTAACATTGCCCTGATTTGTGATGCCGGCACCCCAAGTATTTCAGATCCAGGCTATAAACTTGTCACAGCCGTTGCCAAAGAAAAGATCAGTGTCATCCCCATACCCGGGTGCAGTGCTGCCATTGCCGGGTTGAGCGTTTCCGGGCTTCCCACCGATTCTTTTCTGTTCTTAGGGTTTTTATCCAAAAAACAGCAAAAGCAAAAACAAGCCCTTGAAGCCATAAAAAATCAAAGTGCGACCCTCATCTTTTATGAGTCCCCAAGACGAATTAAAAATCTTATTGCCACCATGGTCAACATCTTAGGGGATCGAAAAGCCTTTCTGGCAAGGGAAATCACCAAACTCCACGAAGAATACATCCGGGGCAACCTGTCTGATATTCTTAAAACACTTGAAGAAAAAGAAGTCATTAAAGGAGAATGCTCTCTCTTTGTCCAGGGTCAGTTGGAGCAAAAGACCATTGATGAAGAACAACTTGAAAAAATCATCATTTCAAGACTTGCAACCACAGATCTTGGCACATCAGATTTAGCCAGACAGATTTCAAACGAATTCAAGGTGTCAAAAAAACAGGTGTATGCTACCATCCTCAAATTGAATCAGAGCGATTCATAATGATTTCAAGTTAACACCAGTACCTGACCGAAAATCTGAAAATTCTTGTGAGCATAGGCTCCTCTGAGCAGAGCACAGGGAGGAACATTAACTCTATGACATAAAAAAGGGTTGTCTCTTGATAGAAGAGTCAACCCTTTTTTTATCTACTTAAAATATAATTCAACAATACCAATTACATTTTACTTCCTTCTGCATGACTCTGAAGTTTAACTTCAACTTTTTCTGTCAAGGAAGCATAATATTTTCTCAGGATAACCAGAACTTCTTCCCGGCCAAAGTGATCAACAACTTCTTCGTTGTTGGACAGGGCGTGACGCAGTTTGGTTCCTGAAAGGATAACCCTGTCATCTTTACCATGGGGGCAGGTTCTCATGGAAGCCATACCATCACATTTTTTGCAATAGAATGTCCAGTCGATTTTCAGAGCTTCGCAAATCAATGCTTTGCCGGGTTCTGACGGCTTCGGAATGGTGTCAAATATTTCCTGTGCTTCAAACAATGTATAGAAGTCACCAACGCCTGCATGGTCACGCCCGATGATCATTCTGTTAACACCGTAGTTCTGACGGAAGGTTGCATGGAGAAGGCCTTCTCTTGGACCTGCATATCTCATATCAAGGGGATATCCACCATTAACAACATGCTCGGGAACAAAGAAACCTTTGATCAATGTATCTATACATTCAATACGAACATCTGCAGGAATATCACCTGGTTTTAAGTTACCGATGAGAGAATGGATCAAAACACCATCACATACGTCCAGGGCTATTTTGCAAAGATGCTCATGGGATCTGTGCATGGGGTTTC
Source organism: uncultured Desulfobacula sp. (assembly GCA_964457495.1). GTDB lineage: Bacteria > Desulfobacterota > Desulfobacteria > Desulfobacterales > Desulfobacteraceae > Desulfobacula. The sequence goes on along the minus strand of CAYWGN010000258.1, from coordinate 1,191 downwards.
TAAGCTGCATGGAAGCAACGTTTGCCCAGCCTTTTTCATCAAAGATAGCACGGGTTTCTGTCGGAGTCAGGTAAACCCCTTTGAATTTTTCAGGAAATTCGCCTTCAGAAAGAACTTTTACAGGGCCTGCAAGACAGAACTCTTTTCTGGCCATAACCATCTGAACACCGGGGTGATCTTCCATGGCTATTTTCCAGAATACGTCATCAGCAGATTCTTCGCCATGACCTTTATAAACTTTTTCACATTCCCATTTTTTCTCGTCTTCTGTCACTTCGAATTTTTCTTCTATTTTCATGGTGGCAAAGATTTCACCTTTTCTTTCAAGGGCAATTTCATCACCGACATTTATCTCTGCTGCTTCTTCTTTGGAGGCATCCAGCATGACAGGTACAGGCCAGAACGTACCGTCTGCCAGAAGAAAATCTTCACAAACGCCTTTCCAGTCAGCTTTGGTCATAAACCCGTTAAGAGGGCTGAAACCACCAATACCCAGCATAATCAAGTCGCCTTTAACCTGGGAAGAGATCTCAACTTTTTTGAGACCTTCTGCTTTTTTAAGTTCAGCTTCAAGTTCTGCGCCTTCAAGCTTGCAAATTACAAGTCCTTTTCCACCATGAGGTGCAACTAATTTAGACATATACTTCATTCTCCTTATTTATGTTTAACTACCTTAATAAATGTTTACACAAACATTTATCTAAAATTCAAGTTTAAAAAATCTTGTAACATGTAATGATGATGGATAAATTTGTCAAGAATTTTATTGATTTTGTTTATTGATTTATCTGTAAAATCATAGAAACTTCATCCATTGAATCCACATTAAAATCGGCTTTAAGCTCTGGATTTTTAAAAGCCGCAAACCTTACTTTTGCACTGACTGCTGCCTGTCGGTCATAATCAGAATCCCCGATAAAAAAAATCTCATCCGGTTTTAATTCAAATTTTTCCATTATCAGCAACAATTGTTCGGGATCAGGTTTTGGTTTTTCAACCTTTGCCGCAGTAACCACTACTTCAAAATAGTCTTCGAGATGGAAATCTTTCAACACCTTTTCCATTGTATTCGTCCGGTTGGTGGCGATCCCCCTGATATATCTATTGTCTTTCAGCTTTATAAGAAGTTCTTTGAGCCCTTTCTCCATGACCATGTACTGGATAAATTTATGATACCCGATATTTTTAAGG
>CAYWGN010000257.1:0-7000 GCA_964457495.1 uncultured Desulfobacula sp. | reverse complement strand
CCTGTGAACGAGAGTTCTCCCCGGGGGCGAATTTCTTTTCCAGTTCTGTTTGCCGTTATAGAATAAACCGAGTTTTCAAGAGAACGGGTAAGCATGGCTTTCTGGCAATGTGTAAGCACTAAGTTGGAAGGGTGACAAATCAAGTCTGCCCCTTGCAGTGAAAGCACTCGAGCCGCCTCGGGAAATGCCCAGTCAAAACATATCATTACCCCTATTTTGGCCCCCTGAATTTTAACGATTCCAAGGGGAGTGTTCCCGGGATCAAAGTACTCTTTTTCAGTATTGAAAAGATGAAGTTTCCGGTAGGTATGAATAAGTCCTGATGGCCCAATCACAAGCGCACTATTATAAAGATTATCTTTGTGTCGTTCAGCAAATCCCACCACTATATGGAAACCATTGCTTTGACAAAATTTTGACAAACTGATTACAGTCTTAGAGTCAGATACGTCTTCTGCCAGGCCGTTAAGCTCTTTTCGATCCTCGAAAAAGTATCCTGTAAATGCCAGCTCAGGCAGTACAATAATGTCTGCTTTAATCCCTGCAAGTGTGTCTTGCACCTTTTCCAGATTCTGTGCAGGAGCACCAAATTCAGGGCAGTATTGGTAATATCCTATTCTCATTTTTCTCCTTTCATGATGACTTCTTAGACGTTTCATCCACCGATTTTTTGATTATTCAACAGCTATGTTGATCTTTGAACAATTCCGGGTATCGGTTCCCAGGCAGAATGGGTCATTAAGAAATCAAGAACAGCCGCATTAAATTCCTCTGGATTATCTCTGTGCATTCCATGGGAGGCTTTTGAGATCCTTATTTTTTTAAAATTTTTAAGCAGTTGCTCAAGTGCGGCATGCATCATCCCGTAAAGACAGGGGCTTTTTTCGGCGGTAACAAATAGTACTGGCATATCGATATTCCTGGCATCCCTGGAAGTAAACGGTTCTTGAGCATCAGTAAGCAGCGTTTTTAAAGACCATGCGTTTTCCCGCCGGATCTGTTTCCCGGCTTGGGGAAGGTTTTTCCAGGCGCCAGTGACACTTACCGCATCTGTAAAAATTTCCAATCCGCTATCCAAATCACCTTTTTTTATATGATCAAAGGCCTCAATAATAAAGGCTTTTCGTTTTTCTAATTCGTCAATAACCGCTTTTGAATCTGGGAGTATGGTATCAAAAGGCGCTGGATCGACAAGAACTAGACTGTGAAAAAGTTCAGGGTGCCCGGCTGCCAGGAGCAATGCAAGAGCACCGCCACGCGAATGCCCAACCAGGTGAACTGGACCAGCCTGCAATTTTTTTACGAATACAGATAGCTCATCAGCTTGCTGCCGAATGATACAGTTTTTTCCTTTACCCTCCCAGGGTTGAGGATAGCAGTGTCGAAGGCTTAAGGTAATTGTCCGAAAGTGTTTGCTGAAATAGTCCATCTGTAACGCCCATGAACGATAATCGCTCAGCGATCCATGAATTAAAACAAGGGGTGTTCCCTGGCCATTTTCTATAAAGGCAATTTCATAATCCTTTGCTGGCAGTCTCTTCAGCTCCAGAGGCAAATCAACACTGTTACACGAAATATTGTTTATAAGGGGCATTGGGTGTTTTTTTTATGGTCAATATGAAAAGAATAATCGATTACATCCCCACAATTTGAGTCAAAATAGATAAAAATATATTCTTTGTGTTATATAAAGGGATTTTAATAAAAGCAATTAGAAAAAAACATGGGCGGTCTGCTGGGAATTTTTTGTTAGCCTGGATTTACTTAAATCCTTAAAAATGCTAAAGACCTGAAAAAAATAAGGGATTCATATGAAAACAGAACACAAAACAATATTTGCTGATTCAAGACTGATGCAGGGTCTTTCTGATGAAAGCGTTGATTTAATGGTCACTTCACCTCCATACCCCATGATTGAGATGTGGGATGACCTTTTTTCAGAGCAAAGCTCTTTGGTTAAAAAACAATTGAAAAAAGGAGATGGGTTTGGTGCTTATGAATCCATGCATAAAATACTTGATGCCACCTGGAAGGAAGCTTATAGGGTTTTAAAACCAGGGGGCTTTGCTTGTATAAATATTGGTGATGCAACCAGATCCATTAATGGTAATTTTGCTCTATACACAAATCATGCAAGAATTCTTAAATTTACACAGGAATTAGGGTTTTCATCTCTTCCCTGCATTTTATGGAGAAAACAAACCAATGCCCCCAATAAATTTATGGGTTCCGGTATGCTGCCGGCCGGGGCATATGTTACTTTGGAGCATGAATATATCCTGATTTTAAGAAAGGGATCCAAAAGGGAGTTCAAACAAGAAACAGACAAAAAAAACAGACGAGCAAGTGCTCTTTTCTGGGAAGAACGTAACCTCTGGTTTTCAGATATATGGTTTGATATAAAAGGAAGCCAGCAAGCCCTTAATGACAAAGACACCCGCAAAAGAAGTGCTGCCTATCCCTTTGAACTGGCTTATCGGTTAATAAATATGTATTCCGTAAAAGGGGATTTAGTTCTGGACCCTTATTTGGGAATGGGAACGACAATATCAGCAGCTATAGCATCTGGAAGAAATAGTGTCGGCTATGAAATCGAAAATACACTTCAAGATGCAAACAGCCGTTCAAAAAATGCTATTATAGAAATCTCCCAACAGATTATCAGTCAAAGACTTGTCAATCATTTAGCTTTTGTTTTCCAGAGAATAAAATCTAAGGGTAAATTGAAATATGATAATGTTCATTATGGATTTCCAATAATGACGGCCCAGGAAAAAGAACTTCTTATTAATGAACCGCTAAATATTAAAACCATTGAAAAAAACTTATCAATAGTTGATTATTCTTTGGTAGCTCAACAGGAATTCTGCAAAGACTGGTCAAAAATTTATCAAGAAGAAAAGAAGAATTTTATAATTGAGAATTTAAAAGACCAGGTCCTCGGTAAAAATTTCAAACAAAAATCACTGTTCTAAAATTAGAAATTGGGGCATATGTTTTGTTTGACAAAAAGCAAGTTCCTATCCTATTTGCGACATTGTTTTAGCTGCTGAGCATAACGGTCTGCATTTGCTTTTACTTTTCTAGCCACCCGCATCAGCCACTTTTTTTTTAGATACGTCCGACGTTTATATCCGCCATGCCCTTCATGATAGGCAAGATATTGTCCATATGCATCCCATTTAGATATTTTCAGCATTTTATAGGATACATTTCCATACCACCCGATAAAATCAACGGCATCTTTAAAATCATCACGATCGGCAAACCAATTGCCTGTTTTATCCTTATACCAATCCCAGGTACTGTCTTTTACCTGGGCATAACCAAATGCATCACTGGGACGAGTCCAGGGAATAAACCATAATAATGTTCGTCTGGGAGGTTTTGCATCACTGACAAAACGTGATTCCTGATGCATTATTGCCAATTGAACATGCACTGGAACACCCCATTTTTTATACGATTTATACGAGGCTTTATACCAACCTGATTTTTCATCAAAAATACTGCAGGCATTGTTGATACGCTTGGGTGGACCAGTGGAACATCCTGAAAGAATAATTAAAATTAATAATAAACACAAAAAGGGTTTGGTTTTATTCATTTTATTAAAGATCCTGTTTTTACTATTCGTCTCTCAATTTTTTATTTATCGACTTTTTTATCCATTTTTTCGTATTCAGTCTAATCCCGTTTTCTTCCAAATCCAGGATACCTTTTTTAAAAAGGCCACCAATGGTTCTTTTAAATTCTTTTTTACTCATGGAAAATTCTTTTTTAATCTCTTCTGGAGAGCTTTTATCATGACATGGTACAAAACCCCCTGCTTCTTTTAAAATGGTTACGATGGTGTCCCCAGATTCTTTTACAGAATCATAACCCGGTTTTTTTAATGTGAGATCAATTTTTTTGTCTTCACGAATTCGCATGATATAACCAGTGCATGTATTTCCTGCTTTTAAGTCCTGATAGGTTTCGTTTATATATAACATACCAAAGTATCTGTTATTTATTATGGCCATAATACCAATCTTGGTAATGGAGTGGATAAGAAGATCTACTTTCTGACCCACCTTAAGACCCTTAATATCTTTATCATAATGCATGGATATTTTTGTAGTGCCAAATACTCTGCCCGTCTTGTCATCCAAACAGATTTTTGTGAGATATTTTTTCCCGGGAACCATTCTATCCTGCTGCTCACTTTTGGGTACCAGCAAGTCTTTTTCAAGCCCCCAGTCCATAAATGTTCCAAATGATGTAACATCTTTTGCTTTAAGGAAAACAAAATCTCCAAGAATTCCATTGGGCTTTAAAGTTGTTGCAACAGGTCGGTCTTCAGAGTCGGTATATACAAACACCTTAAGTGTATCACCTATATTTACATCTTCTGCAACGTATTTTTGAGGAAGTAAAATCCTGTCTTCTTCAGAGTGTAAATATAAACCAAAATCAACTCTTTTTTCCACAATCAGATCATTATATCTTCCAATTTTAAGCATGTTTTTCCTATGTTATTTCTAATAAAATATTCCCGTGTAAGGAAGCTGTCCCGGTTGGTCATCGTCAGGAACGCTCCATGTTCTTGAGAACCTCTTTTACCTGGTTGCCGTGGGCAAGCTTTCCAAAATGTTTCATAATAGTTCCCATGGCCTGCATGGGACTTTTGAACTGGGACAGATCCACGTTGTCCCGGGTCCATTGCTCGATCTGTTCGAAAGTAGCCATCTTTGGAAGATATAAGTTCAGCAGCTCCAGATAGTCTGAGGTGGTTTCTTTCTTAAACTCCAGCACGGTCTTTTCCGATTTAACAAATGTGCGGATAATGTTAAGGAGGTCATCATCCGTTATTTCTTCCGGCTTCTTTACCCGGGTGGTCTTTTTTCCGCTCTCCAGGGTAATGGGGACGGTGAGGCTGGGAAAGGCTCCCATGATGAGCCGCATGGTGTCCCGAACGCCTGTATCCTTTTTAATCATGGCGCTTTTCATATCCTGGCGGATCTTATCGTAGAGGGAGATCCCCAAATCTTTGTCCCATCCATATTCATTTTTTATGCCTGACATTGGCATTATCTCTCCTTTTATGGTCATTAGCATTCAGCATTATTTTACTTGTGACCTTCCAGTTACATGTGACCTTCAGGTTATACTACCACAATACCATATTGAAGAAAACACTGCCATAGGATTGTCACCATGGTTTACAATAGATTCCGTGTGGAGACCCAAAGATATTCTTATATTTTCTTTATTATCGGGAATCCTGCAATAGAAACCGATTATTACAATGAGCTGCTGGTGAGCCCTTTGTAATTTTTTAAAAAATCTCCAATTGCCTTTCAGTTTTACACATGATAAATTTTTTATAGTGTGTAGAAAAAACAGGGAGGAAAAATATGCCCATATTTTCAACCGAGAATGATTTCAATCATTACAAAAAACATATTCCAATTGTACTTCATGCGCCAAGAGTGACAAAAAAATAATATTTTTGAAGGAGGTAACTATTGAAACGAAATAGTCATGCCGGAAAGGCACTTAGCGGTGGATTCAGTGCTGCCATTTTCTCCAATGATGAGCTTGAAGAGATTCATTTGGCAACCCTGGAAGTACTTGAAAACACGGGAGTGTTTGTTGAAGATCCAGAAGCCATTGAACTTTTTCAAAATGGGGGTGCCAAGGTTGACCAGGATAGTAAAATTGTTAAACTTCAGCCTTATATGGTTGAAGAGGCAATCAGGTCAGCGCCATCCAAGTTGTTTCTGGCTGGCCGGAACCCTGAAAATGATATCATCCTTGAAAGTAATAGAGTAGGCTTTACCACCTTTGGTGAAGGTGTCAAGATAAGAGATCCATACACGGGTGAACTGCGGGCCCCCACCAAAAAGGATGTAGCCAATGCCGCAAAACTGGCCGATGCCATGGATGAGATCGATGTTTATGAAAGGGCTGTGGGAGCCCATGAAGTGCCCCAGGCCGTGGCACAATTGCACAATGCAGAAGCAAGTTTTAACAATACCAGCAAGCATCTTTTCATGGGGCCCTTTGATGGATATCAGCTGGATAAAATTGTGGAAATGGCCGTTGCCATTGCAGGAAGCAGGGAAAAACTTCTGGAACGTCCTCTGGTCACATTTATTACGTGTCCCGTCAGCCCCTTAAAGCTTGTGAAAGATACCTGTGAGGTGATTATGGGCGCTGCCCGTTCAGGTATGGCCGTCAATATTCTGTCCATGGCCATGTCCGGCGGATCATCTCCCGTGACGCTTGCAGGAACCCTGGTTAATCACAATGCCGAAGTATTATCCGGAGTCGTGTTGAGCCAGTTGACCTGTAAGGGAGCCAAGGTCATTTATGGGAGCTCCACCACAGCCATGGATTTGAGACGGGCATGCGCTTCCGTGGGATCTCCTGAATGTGCAATGATCAGTGCTGCAGTGGCAAGACTGGCACGATACTATGCTTTGCCGAGCTTTGTCGCCGGTGGCTAGGCTGACAGTAAAATATCCGATGTCCAGACTGGCCATGAAAAAACCCTTACAGCCTTGTTACCGGCGTTGGCAGGTGCCAACCTCATTTACGGCTTGGGTATGGTTGAGTCGGGCATGACATTTGATTTTGCTCAGTTGGTTATTGATAATGAATTCGCAAAAATGATTCGATATGTTTTGGGAGGAATCCCTGTTAACGATGAAACCCTTGCAGTGGATGTCACAAAGGATGTGGGACCTTTTAAAGACTTTTTAAGTCATCCCGCCACCTTTAAGCACATGCGAATTCAGTCACAGCCGAAAATCATCAATCGTCAGGGAATCGATCGATGGATGGCCGACGGATCTAAAACCATGTACGAGAAAGCAGTAAAAGAAGCACAAAACATACTGGAGAATCATCAGCCAGATCCATTACCCAAGGGGGTAAAGGAGCAATTGCGTAAAATTGTCCAGGACGCTGAAAAAGAAAAAGAATTTTGAGGGGGAAAGCATGAAAAAAATAT
>CAYWGN010000256.1:0-7009 GCA_964457495.1 uncultured Desulfobacula sp. | reverse complement strand
ACCTCTTTAGCCAACAAATTATCCGAGAGCCAGAAAAGCCGTTTTATGGAACTGATCATGAAGCAGGCTATGGACAAGGCAAACAGGAAAGATATCCCAGACGAACCTCTTCTGAAGATGCCAAAGAAACCCAAGTAAAGGAGCCGACAAGTGAAGCATCCGAACAACTTGATTTATTTGAATATCAAGCAGCACAACTGCCTAAGATCAGGATCACGGGCAAGCTGCGAACCAAACAGGAGGTATCAACTACCTTTACAGGAAGAGTGGATATTGCCGAAACCGGCTACATTATACAAAGTCCACAAGACGCAGCCACATTCTTATCCCACCTTGTATTAGAACCGCAGGAAAACGCATATTTTCTGTCTTTAGATAAAGATGGGAGAGTCCTTGAGGTTGTCAGACATTCTATAGGGACTAAAGGCTCAAGCCTTATAGACTCCATAGCTGCTATTGGCAGGTCCTTTAATCTTGGTGCTGTGAAACGTATCGTCTTCGTCCATAATCATCCTTCCAACAAAACAGAACCTTCACCTTCTGATAAAAATATTATAGCCAAACTGAATGATATAGCTGCCCTGAGAAAAATAGATATCATTCCTATGATAATCGGGAATATGGAGTTTGCGACATTTGATAAAGATGGTAATACATCTGCCCCAACCCCTATCAAGGAGACTGTTAAAAAAATAGATGTCCCAATCAGGGAAAGAGTATTCACAAAACGGGTAAAAAGTACTGACCTTGTGTTCCAAGGCCATGATGCTGCAATAAAAAGACTTAAAGACGAAGAAGACGGTTTTTTGCTTCTTAATTCCAGCAATCAGGAAGTCGGGTTTTTACCTTTCCCATCCGGTCTTGAGCAAAGAGAAATTACAGCCAGGCTCTTAGAGGCTATTGAGAAAACAAACGCAACCTCAATCCTTGTTAATAATAAACCACCTAAGAATGCAACCGGGAGAAAAGAATTTTTTGAACGGCTGTCTGACGCTTTGCTTGATAACGCGGTAACCCTGTTTGACATTTTTTCTTACACAAAAACAGGTCACGTCAGGAATGACCCGCAGGATATCTATAGAAAACCCTATTACTCCATGGAGCAAATGAATCTGGCAGGGATACAGTTCTCCACTGTTTCATATGATGAATTAACCGTTGCCCAAAAAAAATTATACAACAACCGTCTAAAAGAATTGCCGGAAGAAGATTCTGTCCGGATACAATCGAATACAAAGAAATTTAAAGGCACCTCTTGGGAAAAGCAGGCCACTGCCGGGTTGCTGGTCAGGCAGGGGATAAATGATTTGTTGTTGGGGAAAAATACGAAGGATGAAAACCTCAAAAAATCTTCTCTTGTTAAAGAAATTAAAAAGAACGGTGAAGAAGGTATTTGGAATTATATAATTTCAAAACCGAGCGGGATGATAGGACATCCTGTAAAACCAGTAAACAGCATCAATAGTTCTTTTTCCAATTGCAACCCCTCAAAAGCGTGTGCCAAATTCTGTTATGCCACAAAAGGGCATTATGTTTACGCTTCAAACATTATTTCTGGGGAAGTGACAAATTGGGCGATTGAAAAAGATCCTGTCCGAGCAGCGAACATTGCAGCCAATCATTATACAGTGATGCTTGATTTTAAGCTTAAAAAAGCGTTGAGGCTCCTTGATAAAGGGGACTTAGGTTTGAACTGGATTCCGTTTATAAAACAGCTTAACATGAGAGGAATCCGGGTCCAGGTTTTTTCAAAGCGGCCTGAGTTGTTAAGCCAGGTGTCAAAGCAGAATTTACGGTTGCTTTCGATTGACGAAACCAACCATGAGTTGGCGGATCAGAACTCGGATCTTCAGGTTGCATACGCCTATGACGGAAGCCAGAAAAGCTTAGAGTGGTTAGGCTCACATAAAGACCAAATCCAGTTGATTCTACCGGTTAAAATTGGTAGAAAGGTTCTAAACAAGGAAAAACTTAAAGCATTGCCCGCCTGGGCAAAAAGAAGATGCTGCCCTGTTAATTCAGGGGCAAAAAAGATTAAATCAAAAGACAATATTGCCGGCTGGACTTGCGCTCAATGCGACAAAGACGGCGGCATCGGATGTTTCAGGGGTCAATCTACCGCTACGGTAATGGCAGCAGAGGCCCCGCTGACAATAGAAGGAGCGAATAAATATGGAAAAGAAATCCGACAGCTTGCAGACCGACTCCCCGAAGAAAGTAGACAGGCATTTTTTGAGGACTTGGATGTACTCTTATCTCAAGTACGGGAGGGTATCAACCCCGAGTCAGAGGAAAGATACCAGAGACAGGCTGGTCAAACTTCTCAACAGCAAGTAACCCCAAAATTCCAATCCGACCAAACCCCCGGTCAAGGTGTAACCCTAAAGGATATCCAATCCGTTTTCAAAGGCCAGGACGTTTTCATATCCCCGGACAATAGTATTTCAATCCGTCTTAAAAACGGTCATGGAGTGCATATTTTAAACGTCACTCAAATGTCCGAGGGAGTTACCCAATACGCCATAGAATCTGGCAGAATGGGTGAAGATGGCATCATCCTTGGTACAACAGTGGGCGATACCATCACCTTGAACCAGGATTATGCCGACAAGAAAACTTTAAACCATGAAACCTATCATGTCCTGACCAATCTGGGCATGATTACCGAGTCAGACCGCATGGTGCTTAACGGCAAGCTAAACTCATTCAACAAAAAAGGCAGACTCAATTTCAAGCTCAGCAAACACGCTGACAAAGCCATTGCAAAAGAAGAAAATGAAGCAAATCTGATCTCTCAGTTCCTGGCTGAAAGAGAGCAGTTCCGAGGGACAGCCTTTGGCCGGGTGCTGCAAAAGATAGCTGATTTTTTGGATGGTCTTCTTCACATAGGCATAATGTCTGCCCGTAAACTGGCAAGACAAGTGGAGTCCGGAAAAATTTTTAAAAGAGAGGGCCTTCAGGGAGAATCAAAAAAAAGCAAATTACAAACATTTGATGATTTTAAGAAGGAACCTGGATCAAAAGCTTCCAAAATAACGGCCCGATTTAACAAAAAAGATGCCGGGTACGAATCTGATCAATTCAAGGACATTTTACCAAAGAATGTTTCCAAGGCCATGCAGAAAGGCCGTGGTATTAAAAAGTCCACCCTGCTTGAAAAATTTCGTAATTTCAAAACAGATATGAAAATGGAAATGGATCATTTCCCAGAGCTTACCAGAATGGAACCTGGCAAACAGCGGTCTTCCGCCAGAGAAATTTTGCGAAGACACCAGGATAATTCCAATATTGTCCAGGATAAAGCTGCAAGGAAAATGTCCGGAATGTTGAATAATCTGGACAAGCAGGAGTACGATATGTTTGCCATGGAGCTGATTTTAGGGGATGAGGTCCGGTCTATTAATGATGGGCTCAGGACAGATTATAACCTGCCATGGGGATTTGAAAGTATGGACCAGGTGATTGAATCCCATAAAAAAATTCAAAACATTAACAGGAAAAATAAGACAGTGGCCAAGGCAATTGAAGATCGACGTAAATTTCACAAAGGTCTTGCCCGGGATCTGGTTAAATATGGAGTCATGAAAAAGGAAATCTTGAAATCCGGTGACTATTTCCACCATCAAATCCTTTTGTATTGGAACGAAAAAGCCCAAGAACATCATAAAGGCATGGGCATGTCATCCAGTGAAATCAGAACCAAATGGCGGCCATGGATGACAGCCCGTAAAGGGTCCCCCTTAGAATATAATACCGAATACATGGAAGCAGAGTACATTGCCACATCACAACAAATGGCTCTGATAGAAACGGCAAAAAACTTGGCTCAGATCCAAAAAGAAAATGATATTCTCAAGGATTTAAAACAGCAAGCCAAAGCAGAAAATAAAGCGATCTATGATAAATGGGTTGCCCTGCAGACAAAAAATAATTTCAATTTTGAAGACCCGGCAAAACCTCATGTAATAAAAATAGCCATGGGTTTTTCTAATCTTGCCCAGGCAGTAAAAACAGGTGAAATAACCTATGATAGTGAATTCCAGGATGTTGTTGATGCTATCCGGATAGCTATTGAAGAACGTAAAACAAACAAAGAAGCCTGGATGGAAGCGGTTGATGACAATCCAAAAGCCGGGTTGGTTATCAATCACCCCAGATTGTTTCCTTTTTTATCCCATCTTCTTGAAAAACAGCATCAAGGTTCTATGTATGCGGCCATGATTTACAAAGGGATCAAAGGCCGTGACCGGGTTGTGAAAGAAGTCCTTGGAAAGAGTTTTAAAACCTGGAAACAAATTATCCCAAAAGGATATAAGGAATGGAAACCAGACCCGAAGAAGGGTGCCTTCTTTGTGAATTCCATTACTGATCAGGTGCTTCAAAATGTTTTGGCCGGAGAAAAGACCCTGGAAGATAAAGATGTCAGAAAGGTTCTGGCCAGGGGCAATCCTCCTATTTGGATTTTACCCGAAGGATTGGCCGATACCATGGATAATCTGAAGCCACATAATACAGAGGGACGGTTAGCAAGAACTTCGGAAGTAGCCATGGCCGCATGGAAACAGTATATCCTTTTGAATCCATTTTCGGCCCTTAAATATAACATCAATAATATGTCAGGCGATTTGGATATTGTTCTTGCTTATCGGCCGGAGATTGCAAACCCAAATGCTTTAAAGAAATCCCTTGGTGATCTGATCAATTGGTCCCGATATAAAAAATTAAATCCGCAATTAAAAATCGAACTGGAAGAGGCCCAGAAACATGGTGTTATAGGCAGCGGTTTCGCTGTTCAGGAAGTAACCGACACCATGAAGATAATGACAACTAATACTTTTGTAAAAGATATCCTCACAGAAGAAAAGTTAGGACTTGCGGCATCATATTGGAAGCACGTTAAAAATGCTTCACAGACAAGGGAAAATATTCTCAGGCTGGCAGCTTTTCGATGGTTTAAAAAACAACTTGAATCCAGGATAAGCGTTTATGGAGTCAGTAAGATCGATGATATCAATAATCTTGTTGACCAGGGGAAAACAATAGAAGCCGCGGCCAAACTTGCAAGAGAACTCCTTGGCGATTATGGAAATATTTCCCGGCACGGGGAATTTATCCGGAGAAGGATGATTCCGTTCTATTCCTGGATGGAAATCAATGCCCCCCGGTATGTTTATCTCATGAAAAATCTTAAATATGAAGGGGAAACCACCAACCGATTAAGTTTTACCTTTGCCCGGCGCGGGATTGTTTTTGCGGCTAAAGCCTCCATGCTTGCCGGGGCTGTCATGCTATTCAACACCCTTATGTTCCCGGATGAACTGGAAGATCTGGGGCCGGAAAAAAGGCGACAGATGCACCTGATACTTGGCAGACGGGAAGATGGTTCCATCATTACATTGAAGTTTCAAGGGGCTCTATCAGATGCCTTGTCATGGTTTGCAAAAGAAGACCTTCCATCTGATATTAAGGACTTGATGCAAGGCAAATCAACAATCCAAGAACAATTAATGGATATTCCAAAGGCTGTTCTTAATAAGACGGTTAGCAGCATTAGACCGGATGTGAAGATGTTATTTGAAACCTTGACTGGATCTTCAACGTATCCGGATGCAACATCACCTAAGCCGATTCGCGACAAGGTGGAGAATATCTTAAAGACATTCAAACTTGATATCTTTTATAGGAAAGCAATGGGGCGGCCTGGCCGTGGAAAGGACATGGCCGAACATTTCCTCAGTGACCTTTTGAATCTTATCACATACACAACAGAGCCCGGAGTACAGGCCTATTATGATACACGCAAACTTGTTTTCACATGGAAAGAAAAGAACGGGTTTGAGTCTGGTGGAGGGAAACCGACAAAAAAAGGGAATGCATTTTATTATTACCGGCAAGCCTTGAAATATGGTGATCTGGTTTCAGCAAAAAAATATCTACAAAAATATTATGACTTAGGCGGAACCCCAAAAGGCAAAAAAAGTGCCATCAGACTTGCCCATCCATTGGCAGGGATTAAAAAAATTGATCGATATAAATTCAAAAAAACATTGTTGCCGGCAGAGCAGAAACGATTAGAGCATGCCATCAAATGGTACATAAAAACATATGTTGAAAAAGGAAGGGAGGTTTCCAATTGATCACACCACATCCTTCCAAAAGTTTTGGTTTCAGGGGCATGGGCAAAGTGTAAAGAGGGGTTTGTCTGTCTGGGGGAAGCATGGAAAGCAATCAAAGAGGTTTATGTTTTAAAAAATGGGGTTTGGGTTAAAACTAAAAATTAGAAAAAAGGCGGAATTATGTTCTCCTGGATAACAGCAATACAAGAAACAATTGGTGGCGCATTCGGTATTATAAAAGAGCCGATTGTTGAATGGCAGAAAAGAAAGACAATTAAAGTGCAAGCCGCCACAGAAGTTGAAAAGCTTTATGCCATGGCCGCTGTTAAAAAAGCAGAGGTCGTTGTTGAAATGGCAAAACAGGGCCAGGCTATTGAGGCTGATTGGGATGCGAAAGCTCAAGAGCAGGCAAAATTTTCCTGGAAAGATGAAGCTTTGATGTTGCTGTTATTCTTCCCTGTTTTAATAATTTTTATTTCTCCGTTTATTCCCGGGGAATACCAGTATAAAATAATTGATGCGGTTGCTGCCCTAGAAAAATTTCCAACATGGTATGTTGTCATGCTTTTAGGAATTGTCGCTTCTGTTTTTGGGCTGCGGTGGCTGATTGCTCCCTTAGTCCAAAAGATGAATGCAAAGAAATAATTAATTTTAAACTTGATAGAAGGATCATCTGATAATAGTTCATATTGTTGATTATGAAGAAGGAGTCTTAGAGAGGGCTTTTTTTGAAATGGGTTTATATAGTAAATTGAATTAAGAAGGATGGATTTTATTCCGCTTGTCAGGAAATATAGTTGAACGTTGAGTTCACAGGTTGCGGGGCTATTTCCGCAAACCTTGTGAAACGCCAGGTTAGACACTCAATTTAATAGAGTTTCTATAAGTGGTTT
>CAYWGN010000255.1:0-7072 GCA_964457495.1 uncultured Desulfobacula sp. | reverse complement strand
TAATCTACAAATAATATATTAATGAAAGAGCAGGGTCAGAAATGGCCCTGCTTTTTATTGGCATCTTCAAATTTTCGATTAAACAATATGAGCCAGAAACAGCATCATAAGCCATTCTTCCACATTAAACTCTTTATATTTACTTGCCTATGGGACTTTAAAATCAAAATATTGTACCCTTTGGACTCCACAGCACCATCAGCTGAAGATCACATTGTTACCGCAAGAATTGGTGTTGCCCTCTCAAGCATTGATGTTGCACTGCATGATCACCTGATTATTGGAGAAAAATATTCTTCGTCCCAGGCACAAAATATGGAATCAGGCCCGAAAAATTAAGGTTACGGCTGATAATCCATGATTCCCCAACTTACTCTTAAGGCTTAAGGACTGGTGTGTAATCCAAAAAATCAGCAGGCCAGTTTTAGGGCAACTAATTGGGAAAAAATTCTTCATTATACCATGCTTTGAATTCATCATAATTGTCAGACACTTGAATTTTTTTTTCAAGAATGGTTCCATCGTCTGCCAAAAATTGATAGGTGTCATCAAAACTTGGGTAAAGCGTGTTGACTTTATCCGCATTGTTAATGACATACCAAGAGTTTCCCTGGTTGTATACATTGTACATGTGAAGAGAGGTCATCCCACCATAACTGACTTGAACGGTAACAATAAAATTGGGTTGGCCAACATCATCCAAAAGAACCGATACGACTCCTGCTAACATTTTGCAATCGCCGTATCCATCTTGAATGATGAAGCCTACATCCGGGGCAGCGTCGTTGGGATCGACATTCTTGAAGTAGAGATTGTTTTTACTCCAGTTGATAACATCATCAACGGAATTTACAGCCGCCTTGACGTCGTTCACCACTTTTTCAAGATTTGCTGCGGCTGGTGTTTCTTGTTTAATAGTGAAGCTTTCAACATTGGAGTAATCGCTACTTTCAGAACTGTTGTAGGTAGTTACTGCAACATAAAACGCAGCTCCATCCCATAAATCGAAAATCAAACTGGTATTGGTTCCCATATCAACAGTCACAATACTATTTGGGCCAGAGTACGGATATGGGGCATAAATCAAATTATATCCTGTCGCACCCAGTACAGACGTCCAGGATAAAGACACATTAACGCTTGATGTTGTTACAGATAGGGATGGGGCATCTAATGCTAAAACTGGTACACTAATACAAAATAAGGTAAAAAAAACAACTGCGTACAGAACACCGGATGAAATTTTTTTTTATAAAATAGGAGTTAAAGAAAGCAGCATGAAAAAACCTTCGGCTTCTGGCTTACTTTTTAATCCCCTTGATATTTAGAATACAGCTTCGTAATAGCACGTTTAACCATAACATGCACATTTATGAATTACCCAGCAAACGATGGTAGACCTGTTGTTAAAATTGGTATGTCTGCCTACCCTTTCTTCATAAAATTTCTCATCTTTTTTGATTTTCAATATGGTTTTCTAAAAGCAGGGGTATGGAAATTAAAATTTTAGTGCCTTTGCCTGGCTCTGAGAACATTGCAAAATTGCCGCCCAGGTTTGTTATCCGTTCTGAAAGACTATATGTTCCAAATCCATAAAAACTATTGTTTTTAGACTGATTTAAGTCAAAACCAACGCCCCTGTCTTCAACGCGTAATAAAATAAAATGTTCATCTGCTGACAATTCTATTTCAGCATCTTTTAAGCCTGAATGTTTTATAATATTAATAATAAGTTCATTAGCAGCCCTGTACAAAATAATCTTATTTGATTTATTCAGATGAACCGGGTCGTCAATGGCGTTGATATATTTAATATTGACACCATACTTTTCATTACTTTCTTCAATTAAAAACCCCAAAGCTATATCTATTTCAAAATCATCTAAAACCGGAGGGTGGAGCTCATAAATCATTGAACGGATCTCTTTAACTGCCTGTTCAAGAAAATCTTGAATTTCAGCAATGGTTTGCAAATCGATTTGGTGGTCTTTTCCCGGTATGTTTTTGATTTTTGAAATACTTAGCGCAAGGGTTTGGGCGACACTGTCATGAAGATCTGAAGCAATGGCCTTACGTCCCTCTTCCTCTATATAAAGGATGTGTTCATTTAACTGTTTCAGATCATTGGTTTTCTTTTCCAATGCCTGAAAATTTTCTCCAAGCCTGGTTTCCATATATGCAAAAGAATCCGCCAGTTGTTTGATTCCGGCATCGCGAGTACTCGATACAATATATTCCAGCGATTGATTATTTTTTATTGTAAAATTATTATCTGGTAAATCTCTTGCATATTTACTTAGCAATGAAAGAGGGAGCATTATCTTTTTGCTTATAACAGCCGCAAAAATAATTCCAAGCAGTGAAACCAGCGCAAAAATTATAAACTGCCTTGTAGCAATAGCGGAACCGACTTTTTGGCCCTCCTCCTTATCAACAAAGGCTGAAACATACCAGTCCATGCTTTTATAATAATCAGCATAGGCTATATGGGTTATTTTTTTTTGGCTCCTATTGGTAAATCGATATTCAACAGGTTTTCCAGGATCTTTGGCAGCATTTTTTAAATGGCCTTGAACAGATTTGCTGAGGATTTTTTCAGGACAGTTTAAATCATTGATTTTTAAATTTGAGGAGCAGGTGATGATGTTTCCATGGCTGTCAAAAACAAGAACCCCGCCTATCTCGTTCAGACTCAAATGGCTAAGTTTGTTGTTCAGTTTGGAAAGGGCATTTTTTTCCTGGGCCTGGGAGATTTTTTCAATATCATTCAACTCGTTTGCTGTACCAATGATCCATTCCCATTTCGGGTAATACAAAAAGAACCCTATTTGTTTTACCTGTTTCATATCCTCACGTCTTGGCCACATAAAGACGGTAAAGGTTTGATCTTTGGTTTTTAAAATTTTCCGGATCAGGCTTAATGCATCCCTTTTTCTGAGATCTTCAAATCCAGACCAGTTTTGTCCCACCATTTCTTTGTCTGGATGTGACAAACCAGTTAAATTCAAATCATAAACAAAAAAATAGTTGTTATTTTGATAGCGAAAGGCATTTAACCTTTTCAGGCAATTTTCTTTGGCCTGTTGTTCATTTAAAAATCCGGTTTTTTGCTGAACATAAAATGAATCAACCATTGACAGAATACTTGTCCCAATATTCTTCATAAGGGATCTTTGATTGTTTATGGCATTGATTTCATAGGTTAACAGATCATTATATTCCTTATCAATGACCCGTATGGTTGATTCAAGTGTCTCTTTTACCAGTTTATAGTGCTGATTACTTATTTCTGCCTGATAATTTTTTGTGGTAAAAAATGTGAACGTCATTGAACTGGCTGCCATAAGGACAATAATAAGAACAAGTATTTTTGATCTTATGGTTTTAAACATCCATACTCCTCATTTGTCGACGAAATTACTTCCCACGTTTTTATTTATTTGGGGTTTCAATTTTTTCATATATTTTAAAGGCCCCGGCAAGAACGTCAATGGGGAATCTAAATCCTAATTTTCTGGCACTTTCCAGGTTAATGACTATTTCAAGGGGGCTTTCAAATTTCTGGGGAAGATCCCTTGGTTTTGCTCCATTCAATATGCTGGTAAAAGTTTGGATGTAAAATCTGGCATCAGCCTTAAAATCAGCTCTGTTCGACCCCATCAAAATACCATTTTTTATCAGATCATACCTGGTCTGGGCAAACATCGGCACCTTGTATTTGAACAAAGGAGACAATAGTTTTGTGATACTGTTTTTTGTTAATCCGGCATAATCCGTGATATACATTGAATCAATTCTGGGGGCAAGCTGTTCATGGCATTTGATCAATTCTTCTTCTTCATGGACAGTCCCGGAGGCTATGGGTAAGTGGCATTCAATTACCTGGAAGCCAAGTTCAAGGGACAGCTTTAACACATCATCTATTCCACAATATGATCGCCCGTCTGGATCATTTTCAAAGGCTATTCCCAATCTTTTAAACCTTATAATGTCATGGAACAAACGAAGCTGACTGTTAGATTTTTTAGGATCTATCCAGGCATGTATATGATCATATCCGGAATCGGCAACACTTTTTATAATGCCGGATTGAATTGCATTGGAAGCAGACAGCACCATAGTAGGTGTGTTGTGTTGATCGTTTGCAAGGTCTTTCCCGGCCCACGTGCCAAAAGCAAGCATCAGATCTATATCTTTATTGTTCTTCAATCTCTTTATTATGTCATGTTTTAATCTTTCACGTTCTGCATCCTCCCAGTCATAGGTCCAGGATGCATCAGAAGGAAACTCAAGGTAATTGCTTTGAATTTTTCCAGACAGGAAGTCCAATAAGGTTTTACTCTCGCTTTTATCCCTGGGTTCTGGAATTGATTCAGGCTTTATCCAGCCTGAATCCATCAAGTTGGCTATCATAGCTTTCAAAATTGCCTGGTAGTTGGCATAAGGGCCACCTTCAAGATATCCGATGCGCCACTTTTTACCATTATTTGTTACAGGCTTTGTTTTGTATATTTCCTGGGCCTGCACATCCATCAGGAACAAGGCCAGTATGAAAAACAACCCTGTTATTATTAAAACTATAGGCTTTGTCACATTTCACCGGCTTTGCTGATAAATTTCAAGGGTTTCGTAATTTTTTGTAAATCCTTATTGATTTTCAAGAGATGTTATGCCTTGAGATATTGCAAATTTAGTCAGCTTTGCAACGCTTTGAATATTCAGTTTTTTCTTCAAATGTGCCCGATGAACCTCCACTGTTCGGACACTGATATTTAATTTCTCTGCAATTTTTTTGCTTTTAAGGCCTTCTGCAATCAATTGCAATACCTCTCTTTCTTTGTTTGACAGCATAGAAAAAATTGAAATCGGCTTATCTGTGGAAGACCAACACTTTTTGTCCTTGATCACTTGTCTTGACTCTTCACAAAAATACATCTCCCCTGATAAAATTGTTTTAATACAGTTTAATAATTCTATAAAAGGACAGGTTTTTAAAATATACCCTGAAACTCCGGCATTCACCATTTCCAATATATATATATAACTGGGGTATGCACTTGACTCCAGTAACTACAATATGTAGTATTACCAGCCATGGAGGAAGATTACCCGCGAACATTGATTGAATTTGAAAAACGTTTCAGCTCTGAAGCCGGATGCACTGAATACTTGATGGCGCTTCGATGGCCTGGTGGTTTTCTTTGTCCGCATTGTAGTTCTGCTTCTTATTGGAAAACTGCAAGAGCCCAGTTCCATTGCTCCAAATGCGGAATCCAAACCACAATTACTGCTGGCACAATCTTCCATCGTACTCGTAAACCATTGTCCCTTTGGTTTAGGGCAATGTGGCATATCACTGGGCAAAAATACGGGGCTAACGCTCTTGGGCTTCAGCGGGTACTCAGCCTTGGGAGTTACCATACAGCTTGGCAGTGGCTTCATAAACTGCGAAGGGCAATGGTTCGCCCTGGGCGTGATCAGTTGAATGGCATTGTTGAAATTGATGAAACTTATGTCGGTGGCAAAAAAACTGGCAAACGCGGTCGAGGAGCTTCCGGAAAGGCCTTGGTTGGTATTGGTGTGGAAGATAAAGGCCAAGAAGGTATTGGGCGAATTCGACTTTGCCATCTTGAAGATGCATCGGGGGCCAGTTTGATCCAATTTGTACAGGGAATAGCTCAACCAGGTAGCACCATACGAACTGATGGCTGGTCTGGGTACAATAAACTGGCTGACAAAGGTTTTAATCATATTGTGACATCATCCCATAGGTTGAAGCTTGCACATTTGGTTGTATCACTCTTGAAGCGATGGATACTTGGTACTTATCAAGGAGCAGTCACCCCATCTCATTTGGTGTATTATCTGGATGAATTCACGTTTCGTTTCAATCGCCGGACCTCAGCTTCTCGCGGAAAATTGTTTTACAGATTGGTTCAACAGGCCATGATGGTGGACCCTACTCCTGCTAGTGCCCTCAAAGGAACATCATTGCCGTTCCTAAACCGCGCTAAAAAACTCAACAATGATCCAGTGGACGACGGCTCAAATCACAATATATAGTATGCGCTGGACTTAAGTGCATACCCCAGTTATATATATTCAGCATGCATGGTAAGCGCAATCACTTTAATATTTGAATTATTGGCCAGTATTTGTCTGGTTGCTTCTATACCATTCAGATCAGGCATAGCGATATCCATGAGTACAATATCTGGGTGATACCATGATGCAAGTTCTATGGCAGACCTACCAGAATCTGTTTCAGCCGCTATTGTAAAGTCATTTTCCATGCTGAACGATTTACAAAGTCCATGTCGTACGATTGTGTGATCATCTACGATAAGTATTTTTGTCTTTTTTGATTCCAGCATTTCCATCCCGAATGTAACTGTTATCTTCCTAAACTTAAGGATATCCTTATGAATGAAAATTAAATTACATGAACATAATTAGATCCAGAATAAATGCTACGGGTAGTCGGTCTCCTCGGACATGCCATACTTACTAACCGAAACCAATAATTAATTTCGTTCACCTTAATAAATTTCTATTCCTTATGTTTCAGATATATTTGAATTAATCAATAAGAATATTTTAAAAATATTTAAGAAAAAAATATTTTTTGAGCTTTGTCTTGTTTTTTCAGGGTAAAAAAAGAGCCCGATATTGCGAAAAATAAAGATAGAAGTTATGTAAATTTTTTTACAATTTATACGAATCAGCAAAAAAATATCGTCAACTCACGAAATATAAAAATTACCACAATGTAGTAATTTTAAAATAAAATAGGAAATTTATATCTCAATTTATGATTTTTTATATAAGTATTTTTACGTATCACATACGTAGTTTTACGGATAAAAAAATATAAAATGAAAATATTTTTTCAAGGCAAATTTTTTGCATTCGGTTTGCAATCAAAGAAAAAATTAAACCATATTTTATAATTATACAAACCAGAATGCTTAAAAAAACTTTAATTACGGGGACTTATAAATATTAAAAATACGTAGTTTTACCTATTGTAAAAACAAAATAATTGTTCTATCAGTTCAATTACTTTTTAAAA
>CAYWGN010000254.1:0-7087 GCA_964457495.1 uncultured Desulfobacula sp. | reverse complement strand
GTGGAAAAATTATTTTTAAACGGAAAAGAATATGAACCCGGCATGGGACTCATGGAAATGCTATGGAATAGTTTAGCAGGGAGAAAAGAGAAAATTTAATCTCAACAAGAAACAGACAACAGTCTTAACTTTTTCCAACAAGCGAATTCACATCAAAGATTTAGACGTAAAAGGAAACTTCATGACTGAACAACAAGCCAATAACCCATTGCACGGTGTGGTACTTGAGCACATCGTGAACAGCCTGGTTGATCATTATGGCTGGGACGAGTTGGGCAAACGCATCAATATCCAGTGTTTTATCAGCGATCCCTCATTGAAATCCAGTCTCAAGTTCCTGCGAAAGACTCCTTGGGCAAGAAAAAAAGTCGAGGACTTATACATCACAACACAAGACAGCATGGATACGGATTTCATTAAAAGAATAACTTAAAAGAATTATGGCCGGGGATAATTCACTTGAAAAAATGATCATACCCATATATCAACATAACGATGAAATTGGACATGGATCAAATAAGAAATGGTTGCGATCAGTTTAATCTCTCGGGATTGCAAAGTGTCATACCATTATCAGATGGGTTTGCAAACCTGAACTATAAGATCAGGACCGACCAGGGCGATTTTCTTTATCGGGTCTGTCTCCAGCAATCCAATATCAAACTCATCCATTGGGAGATTGAACTGCTCTTATCGCTTCAACTGTTTGATTTTCCAACGGCTTACATGCTGGCTTCAAAAGAGGGAGATTATTTAATCGACACAGACCATGGCAAGGTCATGATTTATGAATTTAAAAACGGACATGAACCATTGCTGAACCCAGCTACCGTGGGTGAAATAGCCAAAGCCCTTGCCAGGTTGAATCTATTTCCGGACTGGCACAGATTCCCCCGAAAAAATGTGATCAACATGGATGACTGCATGGGCCTTATAGAAAAATTCAATGATGCACCAGTGCAGTACCCGGAAGTGTATCCCTATTTTAAAGATCAGACCTTGTTTTTAAAAACGTTTGTCCAAAAAGATCTGCCAAAAGGGATTATCCACGGTGATTGCTTTCCTGACAACACCATTTTCCAGGGAGACAGGCTTGTGGCGATCATTGATTTTGAAGAAGGTTGTGTTGACCATTTATTGATGGAGATCGGGATGACAATAAACGGGTTCTGTTTTGTTGACAATCACATAGACCCAGTGCTGATGAATGCCTTTTTAAGGGAATACAATAGGATCAGACCATTGACACAAGAGGAACTGAAGTTGCTGCCCCATTATATCCAATGGGCTGCCCATGGGATGATATCCTGGCATTTGAGGCATTATTTGATATATAAAAAAAATCACAAACAGATTAAAAGAGTGATGGAACTGATGAATCGGGTAAAAATATTAAGAAAAACAAGACTGCCACAAATAGAGATGTAACGCCATGAAGAAAAAGGACTCATTTTTAATACAGGGGCTTGATCCCCATGATCTTTGCCGCAAGTTTGGTACACCCTTGTACGTCTATGATGCGGACATCATCAAACAGCAGGTCGAAAAGTTTAAAACCGCATTTGACACGATACTGTATAAGGTGATGTATGCGGTCAAATCCTGCACCAATATCAGCATTATAAAATATATGAAGCTTTTGGGCACAGGTCTGGACACTGTATCCATTCCTGAAGTGCACATGGGGTTGAGCCTTGGTTTTGATCCCAGAGATATTGTTTTTACACCCAATGTGGTGGACTTCAAGGAGATTGAAGAGGCCGTTGACTCAGGTGTTTCAATTAATATCGAGAACCTTCAGAACCTTGAATCTTTTGGGAAAAAATACGGATCATCTTACCCTGTGTGTGTCCGGTTGAACCCGAACATGATATCAGAGATAGAAAGCGGAAAAGCAACTGGGCCTGATTTTGCCTCTGCCAACAAAGAACATTATGGCGATGTCAGTGAGGTGCAGGTCAGCGCATGGCATAATCAGTCCAAATTCGGAATTTCTCTGACCCAGTTTGATGATATCCTGAAACTGATTAAACAATACGGGTTGCGCATCAATGGCCTTCATCTGCACTCAAGTCATGTCATACTCAACAAAACTGTATTTGAAAAAGGGGTTAAAACCCTGTTTAAAATCGCCAGACAATTCGAGCATCTTGAGTATATCGATTTCGGCGGTGGTATCATGGTCAAACACAAACCCGACGATGTGGTGATAGAGCTTTCAGATGCCGGTCCTGTTCTAAAAAGAGAATACGATACATTCTGCCGTGAAACCGGTAAAACCATTACTGTCTGGTTTGAGCCGGGGCGGTTCCTGATGAGCAAGGCAGGGTTTTTATTTACAGAGGCCGTGGTACTGAAGACCAACGGCTGGATCGATTTTGTGGGAACCAATACCGGGTTCCATCACCTGGTCCGGCCCATGATGTATAATGCCTATCATTCCATAGAAAATATTTCCAACCCCAAAGGTCCAATCAAGAAATATAATATTGTTGGAAATCTTTGCGAGATCGATAACCTGGCATGTGACCGGGAACTCAATGAGGTCAGGGAAAAAGATTTGTTGATGATTAAAAATGCCGGTGCTTACGGATTTGCCATGTCATCCAATTACAACTCCAGGCCAAAGCCGGCGGAAGTGTTGATCATCAACGGCCAGGCCAAACTGATCCGCAAACGGGAAACCTATGCGGATTTGGTCAGGAACCAGGTGGAAATCGAATTTTAGTGGTCTGCTTTTTGTACTGTCTTTGTTAAAATCAAGATTATTATTGAAAGTTACCGTTTGGTTGTATTTGGATCTGACAAATTACGGCCAAGTTCTTCTATTTTCTTCTTAATTTGTACCAAATCCAGTTTGGGAAACCGCCTCAGGTTTTTCAGCACTGCAGGCCGAAATTCTGATGAAAGTCAGGGAGTGGACTCCAAAATATTGGTAAAAATACTGGATAAGATATGGGAAAAGGACATTGACATTGACAGCGTATTGGTCATCCGCAATGGTTATATTGTGCTGGATGCATATGGTTATCCATATGATTCAAACACTATACATAATATCTATTCATGCACCAAAAGCATTTCCTCCGCACTTGTTGGAATAGATATTGATAAAGGACACAAAAGAGGTAAATCAGCTGAAAGAATTAATTAAAAATATACTTGAATTTGACCCTGCTTTTCATGTAAATTATTAATTGAATCTTAACTTGAAAATAGGCTTATAATGAACTAATTATTTTTTTGAAATCCATATTCTTAATGGAGGTGGACGATATGAATAATAAAGATGTAAAAAAAGCATTCTCTTCTTTAATGCAGTTTGCAGGAATCACTGTTAACGGCCGAAAACCCTATGATATCCAAGTCTATAATGATCAATTCTATTCCAGGGTTTTGGAACAAGCCACATTAGGACTTGGTGAGTCCTACATGGACAAGTGGTGGGACTGTATTGCTCTTGATCAGTTCATAGAAAAAGTGATGCGCGCCAATATTTTAAGCAAAGTGAAACAGGACTGGACAACCACATGGAATATCATTAAAGCAAGTGTTTTTAATTTGCAGACTGCCGGGCGCGCTTTTATTGTCGGCAAAAAACATTATGATATAGGAAATGATCTTTACCAGAGGATGCTGGACAGGCGTATGCAGTATACTTGCGGCTACTGGGATAATGCAGACAGTCTTGATACGGCCCAGGAGGCAAAACTTCAGATGATCTGCCGGAAAATAGACTTAAAGCCTGGGATGACATTGGCTGAACTGGGATGCGGGTTTGGCGGCTTTGCTCAATATGCCGCCCAAAAGTATGATGTCCGGGTGGTGGGCTTTACCGTATCAAAAGAACAGGCTCAATATGCAAAAGAACTGTGCAAAGGATTGCCCGTTGACATCAGGCTTGAAGATTATAGAAAAGCATACGGTCAGTATGATCGGGTTATATCCATCGGACTTATGGAGCATGTGGGATATAAAAATTATCCAACCTATATGAAACAGACCAGCCGCCTGTTAAAAGAGGATGGCATTGCATTTATCCATACCATTGGAAGCAATGTCAGCCGCAGGATCTGTAATCCATGGACTGCCAAATATATATTCCCCAATTCAATGCTGCCCTCAATTGCCCAGCTGGGCAAATCCATGGAAGGATATTTTGTTGTGGAGGACTGGCACAATTTTGGTGAGGACTACGATAAAACCCTGATGGCCTGGTGGGAAAATTTCGAGAATGCCTGGCCAGAACTGAAAAGCAACTATGGTGACAGGTTTTACAGGATGTGGAAATACTATCTTTTAGGCTGCGCAGGTGGCTTTCGTTCCAGAGCCCTGCAGCTATGGCAGATTGTCATGACTAAATCCGGCAGAACCAGGCCGGATTGCCGAATTTTGTGATCTGCTTAAAATGATAGAGTCAAACATAATTATTGTGGGTGGCGGTCCATCAGGATCGGCCTGTGCATGGCAACTTAGAAAATTGGGCCTGAAAGTGCTAATCCTTGAGAAAAAGACATTTCCAAGACCAAAAGTCTGTGCAGGATGGATAACGCCAAAAGTATTGGACATCCTCGGTATAACTCCAGAAGAATATCCATATTCCCTCATGCAATTTAACCGGATTCATTTTTATCTGTTTGGAATCCATATTCCCGTCAGAACACGCCAGTATGCCATCAGAAGATATGAATTTGATGAATGGATGATTTCCCGTTCCCATATTCCTGTTTTTACCCACACCGTGAAAAATATTGTCAAAACCAATGGTGACTATATCATTGACAATAAATACAGGTGCAAATACCTGGTTGGAGCAGGTGGAACTCACTGCCCTGTTTTTAAAAAATTTTTTTCCACATCCAATCAAAGGACTGAAAAAACTTTGATTGTAGCCATTGAAAAAGAGTATTGCTGCGATTATTTGGAAAAGGAATGTCACATATGGTTTTTTGATCATGGTCTGCCCGGATATTCCTGGTATCTACCCAAAGGAAACGGCTGGCTGAATATCGGGGTTGGCGGCAAGCTCCTGAAATTAAAAGCCAGTGGAAAAACCATCCTGGACCACTGGCATGAATTTACAAAAAAACTTAAACAGCTTTCCTTTATAAACAATATCCCAGAAAATCCCCAGGGACATAAGTATTATCTTTGCCAGAAAAAACAGAACAAAAGGCTGGATAATGCGTTTATTATCGGGGATGCAGCAGGGATGGCAACCTTTGATATGGGAGAAGGTATCCATGCTGCCATTGCCAGCGGATTGATGGCGGCAGAGGCTATTGCAGGAAAAAAAGAATACAAACCTGATTCCTTGTCAAAATTCAGTCTGCCAGGCATTTTTATGGCAGGAAAAAATAATAGAGTCTCGTAAAACCAGGGCGGTTTATTAATTGAAAGAATTAATAAATATAAAATTTTATTGAGAGCAAAGCAATGTTTTTAAATTGGTGTTTTATTAACAATAG
Organism: uncultured Desulfobacula sp.; assembly: GCA_964457495.1. Taxonomy (GTDB): domain Bacteria; phylum Desulfobacterota; class Desulfobacteria; order Desulfobacterales; family Desulfobacteraceae; genus Desulfobacula. The sequence goes on along the minus strand of CAYWGN010000254.1, from coordinate 1,619 downwards.
TTGATTTTTGACAATATATGCTCCAGCCTATGTGGCTGAGTAGCGCAGTAAGAATAACTAATCCACCAGTCATCGTTCGAATTGTTGGGATTTCATCATGAATCAGCCACATCCATACCGGCCCCAACATTGTTTCCGTGGTCCCCAAAAGTGCGGCAAGGGCTGAAGGAACGAGGCGAACTCCAGTAACAAAAAGGGCAAGACCAAGCCCAAGATTCAAACTTCCAAAAACCATTAGGATTCCCATATCAGGTAGTGTCACCATAAAAGTACTCGCCAAAACTCCAGACACACAAGCCGCCATTACAGTACCCAGACAAACTGCCGGAACCATTTGTACATGAGCGTACCGCCGGGTAATCACTGTTGCACAGGCAAAAGCAAAGGCAATCATCATGGACAAGGTATCGCCTATTGGTGATACCTTGCCAGTTAAAGAATCAGACACCATGACTGCCACACCCATAATAACAAATGCAATGGCAATCCAGGTTGGCAACGTCACTCGTTCACGAAACAATATCCAAATAATCAAAGCCGCAATCAATGGGACACCTGCTTGCATCAACAGAATATTGGCGACTGTCGTGTGTTCCAATGCGACAATGAAACTGCTTGACGCAGTAGCAAAACAAATAGCAACGCAAATTCCCGGTAATCCCATGTCTAAAAATAATTTAAGGGTGCCGCGTTGTCCTTTTCGGACAAGCATAAATGTCAATAAAAACAGTGCCGCCCAAACAGACCGCCAAAAAACAATTGTCCAGCTTTCTCCCGTGGTAATAAAGTGTTTAAGTGCTCCACCAAAACTCCAAACAATGGCAGATGCAAGAACCAAAGCAAAACCTAAACTATTTTCAGGATTACTCCTGGTTTTTTCCTGGCCTGTAGTTGGAGATGATCTAAGTGAATTTTTCAACTGTTAATCCTGAAAAAATATGGTTATAGAAATTTTTTGAAGCATCATAGGTATCAAGGTACTTTTTGTCAATAAAAGTATAAAAACAATTTCAAAAACTGGAATATGCACCTGCCTTGGTTTTACCGAGCCATATTCCGAAAAAGTTTTGTCATTCTCTAGGGTTTACATCCGGCATGAAAAATGTTTATATCAAGCGCTGGAGATTTTAAAGTCAGACTCACTGCATTTCAATCGCCAGGAAAATCCAAGTTTTAATGGATTATTTACACCATGGCCCGGTCACATAAACGGGCCTTTTGAAATATAATATGATCAGAGGAAATTTATTATGAACAAACAAATCATTGCTTCCAGAGCTGAGCCTCTAGTTGAAGTAAGCCGGGGAGATATAGTTGAAAGAATACATACGGGTCACATAGTAGTTATTGATAACTTAAAAAAGATTATTTATTCAAAAGGTGATCCTTATAAATATACCTAATAAATATACCTACATGAGATCAAGCGCAAAACCCATTCAGGTTCTCCCTGTTATAATAAGTGGCGCTGCTCAACACTTTAATTTTACCGATAAAGAGATCGCAATCATATGTGCATCACACTATGCTGAGCCTGATCATCTTGAAACACTCAAGTCTATTTTAAAAAAAATAGACTTAAAAGAATCTGATCTAAAATGCGGGGATGCAACATCCTT
>CAYWGN010000253.1:0-7089 GCA_964457495.1 uncultured Desulfobacula sp. | reverse complement strand
TTATTTATAAAAATGGGAAGTTGACAGGCGCACGGGTCGTTGCCCATGATATTACAGAACTTAAAAAGGCTGAAGAAGAAAAAATAAAAGCTCAAAAAATTTCAGGTGAACATGAAAAAATGGCATTGGTTGGACAGATAGCAGGAAAAATAGCCCATGATTTTAATAATATGCTGACTATTATTATGGGTAATATTGACCTCGCACTAATGGATTGTACGGATGCTGCACTGAAAAAGACACTTGAGTTAGTTTATAAAGAAACCATGCGTGGTAAAAATTTAACAAAAAATCTGGTTGCCTTTGCCAGAGACCAGGAACCCAGGCAGGAACTTTTCAGAATTAATGAGAAAATCGATCTTGTTATCAAGTTATTGGAAAAAGACCTGGAAGGAATTGACCTTATCAGGGAATATAAGACAGGAGTACCGGAACTGTTCGCTGATCCGGGAATGATAGTGCATGCACTTATTAATCTGATACAAAACTCCATCCATGCCACAAGTAAAATTGAGCAACCCAGAATAGCAATAAAGACTGATTGTCTTGATAATAAAATCTGCTTTGAAATTGAGGATAATGGCTGTGGAATCCAGGAAGAACATATGAAAAATATTTTCATACCTTCTTTCACACTAAAAGGAGACAAGGATGCAACAGGTTCCTATAAAACCGGTATTAAAGGAACAGGTTATGGAATATCCAACGTAAAAAAATATATTGAGCAGAATAATGGCAATATTTCTATTAAGTCTGTATTTGGTTCAGGTACAAAATTTACCATCAGTCTGCCTGTAAAAGAATTGGCAAGTTAAGAAAAATAGAACGCTAACACTTGCTTGTGTCCATCTGGCATTCAGATTCCTTCTTTTTTTCAGACAGCCGCAACTTTCTTCTTGCAATGGCCTCTGAGTTCCTTCGGAAATCTTCTTTTGTAACAAGCATCAGGGGAGGAACTTTTACGGGCCGCTTGTCTTGGCCCAGGGCAACAAAAGTAAGGTAAGCAGAAGCAAGGTGAGTTTTAACTCCGGTCATAAGATCTTCGGTTTCAATGCGGGCCCCTATCTCCATGGAGGTTTTGCCCGTGTAATTAATACCTGCTTTTATCGTTAAAAGATTGCCGATAAATGCGGGTTTGTGAAAATCCATCCTGTCTATGGATGCTGTTACGCAGACTTTCCTGGTATGTCTTACCGCAGTAACACCTGCGGCATTGTCAATTTCTTTCATGATAACTCCGCCGTGGACAATTCCTGCCGGGTTGGCATCTTCCGGCATCATGACCCTGGAGATGATTACGCTGGAATCCTGTGCACATTTTTCTAATTTCATTGAATTGGCCTTTGCAGCCTTTATCAAGACTGCTACTAAAAATTTTCCTGTTCTTGCCAGTTAAAGAAGGTATAATGGCTTTGGATTTTAAATTAAGATATTAAATCAGAGAATTCATAAAATAGAAACATTAATTTTTAACCCCAAAAAGGATATGGCATGAAAAATAAATATTCTCTTGCTTATTGTTCGCAGAATAGATGTATTTTCTCCATTTGTTTGTTTTATGACTGATAAAGGGCTTGCCTTGCAAATTCAATGAATTTATTACAAATCGGAGATAATGTTCTTTTTTTTGACAGGGTAAGGTAAAAAAAACGGTTGAGATCCAGGCCTTTTACTGACAAGGCTTTTAAACGCCCTTTATCAATATCATCCTGGACAGCAATGGTTGAAAGTATGGATATTCCGATATGATTTAAAATGCCTTGAATTACAGAGACTGTATTCCCCATGGTGACACAGGTTTTAAGATTTTTTGAGTTAAACCCTTCATCGTCCAGGGCTTTAAGAATGGATTGCCAAGTCCCCGAACCTTTTTCCCTTGCAATAAAAGTTTCCTCAAAGAGTTTTGAGCAGTCAATGGATGTTTTTTTTGCCCATTTGTGGTTTGCAGGAATAATTAATTTCATTTCATCTTTGACAAGTTTTTCCTGTTTGATCAGGGGGTCACCTATTTTTGCACCGACAATGCCGATTCCTATTTCCCCTTTTTTGATTTGCTGAACAATTTGCATGGTGTCACCTGCTGCCAATTCAATTGAAATATCAGGAAATTGTTTTAAAAAAGGTCCAATAAGTCTAGGGATAATATATCCGGAAGGAATGGTGCTGCCACCGATAAAAAGAGTTCCTTTGGCGTTTCCTAAAAAATCCTGCAGGGCAGATTCTGCCTGGTCTCTTAGGCTTAAGAGCTTTTTTGCGTATTGATACAGGATTTCACCAGCTTTTGTGGGTTCTGTTATTTTTCCCAGCCTGTCTAAAAGGCGGCATTGAAAATGCACTTCAAGTTCTTTAATATGAAGGCTGACCGTGGGTTGGGAAAGGTTAATGGCCAGAGATGCCCTGGAAAAACTTTTATGCTCAACCACTGATACAAATACATGAAGATGCCACAAATCCATTTTTATTCCTTTGTTGCAGGAAATTTCTCCATCATTTTTAGATGGACTGGTTCCGGGACCATATCACTGATGTCTCCTCCAAATTGTGCAGCTTCCTTGATAATGGAGGAACTGGTAAATATCCATCTGAATCCGGTCATTAAGAATACAGATTGCACCTCCTTGTTCAGTTTTCTATTCATCAATGCCATCTGGAATTCACTTTCAAAATCAGATAGGGCCCGCATCCCCCGGATAATGGCCACGGCATTTTTCATTTTTGCGTAATCCACAAGAAGCCCGCCAAAAGAATCTACCATAACGGATTTGCTGCCGTTAAAGCTTTCTTTGATCATTTTTACCCTTTCATCCATGGTAAACAATGCTTTTTTGGAAGGATTATGCAACACTGCAATAATAACTTCGTCAAAAATATCAAGAGCCCTTTCAATAATATCAATATGGCCATTTGTTAAGGGATCAAAAGAACCGGGGTAGATGGCTGTCTTTTTTTTGCCTGTCATTGAGGAGTTATCCTTTTTTAAGTTTTTTTTATAAAATAAATATTTGTTTTTGAGTATTTTTTTTGTCTGTAAATGTCAAGGCCTGAAAATTTAATTTCAAGATTTTCTTTGCAGGATTGCTCAGCAATGATGATACAATTATCATCCAGCAGGTCAGTAAATGATTCTTTTTCAAGGGTTACTTCAATATACCCTTTACCATAAGGCGGATCAATGAACACAAGGTCAAACAGGTTTCCATTCAGGCTTTCCGGAAGGGGAACCTCCACAATATCACAACAGATCACCCTGGCATTTTTTTTAAAACGGCAAAGCTCAAGGTTCTTGTGGATGATATCACTGGACAGATCAATAAAGGTGGCATGGCAGGCCCCCCGGCTTAAGGCTTCTATACCTAACGCACCAGTTCCGGCAAAAAGATCCAGCACCTTTGCCTTTTTTACTTTTTGACCCAGAATGTTAAAAACAGCCTCCCGGGTTCGATCAGATGTGGGGCGGATTTGCTGACCCGGGAGTTTTACGAGTTTTCTGCCTTTGCAATGGCCGCTAATGATTCTCATTAAGTTAATGAATTATTTTTTTGATATATTTTACAGATGTCCCAAGTTTTTTAGCCGCAGATATCAAATCACCGCCTTCAAGGTCAATCTTTTGTTTAATAAAGTCCTTTTCAAATTGTTTTTTAGCCAGGGATAAATCGTCATCATAAAGGAGGAGCTCTTTTTCAGCCAATTTGACAGGCTTGCATCCAGGGTTATAGGGCTGGGGGATATCTTCCATATTAATATGATCCTTTCCAACCATAATTGAAAGCCGTTCCAAAAGGTTTTTCAACTCCCTTACATTGCCAGGCCATTCATAATCAACAAGAAGGTTCAAGGCATTTTCAGATATGGTTTTTTTCTTTTCTGAAGACTGGTTGGATAATTTTTCAAGGAACGTGTCCACAAGCATTGGAATGTCTTCTTTCCTGTCCCTTAATGGCGGTACAATAATGGGTATCACGTTAAGTCTGAAATAAAGATCCTTCCTGAAATTACCGACTTCAATTTCTTTTTCAAGATTTTTATTTGATGAAGCAATAAGTCGGACATCCATGTGAAGGGTTCTTCCACCTCCGATTCTCTGGAATGTCTTTGATTCAAGGGATCTTAAGATTTTTGCCTGGGTATTGATATTCATATCACCGATTTCATCAAGAAAGAGAGTTCCTTCCGAGGCAAGCTCAAATTTACCTTTGTTCTTTGATGTAGCCTCTTCAAAAGCACCTTTTTCATGGCCAAAGAGTTCACTGTCAAGATTTTCTTTGGGGATGGCTGCACAATTGATGATGATAAAGGGTTGTTCAGGTCTTAAGCTGAACTGATGGATGGTTCTGGCAACCATTTCTTTGCCTGTCCCATTTTCTCCAGTAATCAGAATAGAAGCATCTGAAGGTGCAGCGCTCATTATTTCTCCATACAGCTTCTGGACGGCAGGACTGGTTCCAGTAATGGAGTTTTTCTCGATACTCTTTTTCCGCAGGTAAATATTTTCTTCTTCAAGTTTTCTAAAGTTCAGGGCATTATTGATGGTAACCATGACCTTGTCAATGGATAATGGCTTTTCAAGGAAATCATAAGCTCCTGATTTTGTTGCATCAACCGCAGATTCAATGGTCCCGTGGCCTGTGATCATAACCACGGGAAGATTGGGGGCTATTTTTTTTATTTCTTTTAAGGTTTCAATCCCGTCCATCCCAGGCATCCAGATATCAAGAAGAACAATGTCAGGGGATTCGGCCTCAATTTTTTTTAATGCTTCATACCCGTTATAGGCATGAATGACTTCAAATCCATCGTCTGAAAGAATTCCTTTAAGGGATTCTATTATAGTTACCTCGTCATCAACAATCAAAACAGCGGGATACATTTTTTTCTCCTATAATAGATTTAATTATCAAGCCTGAAGTTCAATAATAAATTTTGCACCTTTGGGATCATTATCCTGAACCCTTATTACACCATTATGATCAGAAATAATAGAGTTGACAATGGCAAGTCCCAGTCCCATGCCTGATTTTTTGGTGGAAAAATAAGGCTCAAACAATTTGGTTTTTTCATTATCTGATATACCTTTACCATTATCAGCAATTTCGATTCTTACAATTTTTAAAATTTCATCAAAGGAAACATCAATAAGGATCATTCCTTCTTTATTTACCGCATAGACGGCATTGTCAATCAGGTTGATAAACGCCTGTTTCATATGCTGGTGATCCAGTTTCAGCACTGGGATATTCTGGGCAAACTGGGATCGGATATCCATTTTTTCAAGGCCGTCTCGGTACAGCGCAATGGTTTCAAGAATAATGTTTTCAATTTTGCATTGGGCAACATTTGCATCCGGGAATTTGGCAAAAGCAGCAAACTGGTTGACAAGGTTTCTGATCAGGTCCACATGTTCCACAATGGTGTCAGTACAATTGGTGAAAATATCTTCATTGATTTGTTTTCCATATTTACGCTTCAGCCGTTGGGCTGACAATTTTATCGGTGTCAGGGGATTTTTCACCTCATGGGCAATTCTCCTGGCAACCTCTCTCCATGCAGCTACTCGCTGGGCCTTTTCAAGCTCGGTGACATCGTCAAAAACCAGAACCGCACCTACATCTTGATCCAGGTCATCTTTAAGTGTGTTAAAATTTAAAGAAAAATGTTTGGGATTTCCTGAAATAGTTGCGGAAAGTGGAATCTCAAGTGTTTTCTGGCCCTGGGCTACCTGGTCATAAATTTTATCGGCAATTTGTAAGTATTCTTTTTTTAAAACATTTTTATAATTCTGATTTAAAATAACACGACTGTCAATATTCAGCATGGATTCAGCAGCCTTGTTAATGGTTGTTATGGTTCCTTTATTATCAACAGATATCACACCCGCAGAAATATTTTTTAAAACAATTTCAATGTATTGACGGCTCTTTTCAAGCTCGGCATTCTGTTGTTTGAGCATTTCACCGGAAAGCGCAATTTGTTCCCTTCCTGTGGCAAGTTCTTTGGTCATTAAATTAAATGATTTAATAAGGGTTCCGATTTCATCATCTGTTTGAAAGTCAATTTGATAGTTCAAATCTCCATCTGCAACCCGTTTGGTTCCTTCGGCGAATTTCATTATGGGAATGGTGATGGATTTTGCCAGCTGAAACCCAAACCAGATAGCACAGAAAACAACAAGAAGGGCAACAATTGACAGCGCAATATAATAGGATATCTGTGCGGGTTTTTTGGCCAGCTTAAGCTGATGATATTCCTCAATGCCCTTTAAAATGGCTTGCAGGTTTTCAGACAAATCTGGTGATATCAGGGTGGTGATAACAATGAATGCCTTAGCTTTTTTCGGATCAGTACCAAAAGGTATGGCTGCTATAGTTCTTAAAAATTCACCTTCTTTGATGTTCTGTGAAATCGTATGGGTGTTCCGTCCTTCAGGGATGCCGGTTAAATCATTACTGGTTAAAAGCCCGAAATGAAGGTTTTCAACTTCATTTGCCAGGGACAGGCTGACGCGCTTTCCATCAGAAGTATAAATTTCAACAGCATGCCGGTTAAATGCGCGTTGTATGACCTGGGAATGACGGGCCAGTTTTTGTTCATTGTCTTTATCTAAAAGTTTGCGGGAGTCTATTTGAAAAGTGGCTCTTTTGGCATAGAATTCATTTGTTTTTTCAATATATTCATAAAGTTTTTGGCCAACAGACAATGAACTCTCCAGGGTTTGCTCAACAGGAGCATTAAACCAGAAGGCAACACTGGTGGAAATAAACTGAATGGAAAAAAAGAAGAGAACAGTTGTGGGCAAAAGAGCAAGTACAATAAATGCAGAGATCAACCGGGTTTTGAGTTTAGATCCAAAAATATTATTCTTTTTTTCATAGTAGAGCTTTGCAAGATTTCTAAAGACCAATAAAAGCAAAGCAAGCAGCAGCAGTAGATTAATATTTATCAAAATAAACATCAAAACTGTGCTGGATAGGGGGAAAGCATCGCCAAAATCGGTGATTCTGGTTTCAACAAATGTCAGGACCCCGACCAAAATCAGGATAATGAGAATTAAAATACCTTCTTTTTTCTTTCTGGCCTGTTCGTCTTTTA
>CAYWGN010000252.1:0-7092 GCA_964457495.1 uncultured Desulfobacula sp. | reverse complement strand
ACCTGCTACTTTAAGAAAGCTTCTTCTGCTCTTTTCCATCATTTAATCTCCTTGGGGTTTGTGTGGCATTCCCAGCAATAAGGATCAACCGAAGTATAAGTATGACAAGCATCACAAAATTTTGTTTTGTCTTCATGGCATCCAAGACATGAGTTTTCACCTGTTGAAAGACTCATGTTAAATGAATGGCCATTGGCTGCTGTGTACATTCTATCAGCATCCCTTACCACGGAATCTCTCCATTCATCCAGAATGGCCATGTGATTGGCTCTCATTTCATATTTGTCCAGTACGCACTTTTTCTGGGTCTTGGCGTTGCCCAAAAGTTCTGGTTCAGGGGCTGCCTGGGTCGTTGTAATCATATTAAACCAGAATGGTGAGAGTACGGCCAGGACAAAAATGACCAGTCCTGTGATGATATAATTTTTATTCATCGTCTTCCTCCTCTTGCTCTACACCTGGCAATGGTTCGAACCTCAAGTCCTGGGTCCTTTTCTTTTCACCCGGAAGAATCAAAGCATTTCCCACAAGTTCATGAATACCAATAACATCCACACCCGGTACCCAGTAATCCATCAAGGTTGGCAAGGCTGCTCTGTCAATGGCACAGATGGTTCCCAAACTGTTAACGCCGAATTTTTCATGAACATATTTTACTGCATTGGCCCTTGGCAGTCCACCGGCCATTCTCAGTTCAATGTTTTCACCCGCGTTTAAACCAGCACCTGAACCGCAGCAGAATGTTAATTCCCGAATGGTGTTGGGTGGCATTTCATAAAACTCGTCACAACAATTTTTAATAATATATCGGGGTTCATCCAGAAGACCCATGCCCCTTGCAGGGTTGCATGAATCATGGAAGGTCATGATGCGGTTGGCATTACGACTTTTATCAAGCTCAAGTTTTCCGTGTTTGATCAGATCAGCTGTGAACTCTGTGATGTGAACCATCTTCGTTGATTTGGAATTCTCAAATTTGGTGCCGGTAATGGGGTTCACAGGTTCTTCAAGAAAGTCGGCAGGGCCGTTCATGGTGTCCATATACTGATTGATGACACGCCACATATGGCCGCACTCACCACCCAGTATCCATTTGACACCCAGACGTTTGGCTTCGGCAAACATTTTGGCATTTAATCGTTTCATGGTCTCATGGGAGGTAAAAAAACCAAAGTTTCCGCCCTCCGATGCATAGGTGCTCCAGGTTACATTCAGGTCGTATTTATCTTTGAGATATTTGAACAGGATCATGTATCCCTGACAGGTATAAGTCCCGGGATCAGCAAAAACATCTCCTGAAGGAGTGATGAAGAGAATATCAGCCCCCTTCTTATTTAACTGGGGTTCAACATTGACCCCGGTGACATCTTCAATATCCTCCACAAAAAATTCGATCATGTCTACAAAGGCATGGGGTTGAATGCCCAGATGGTTTCCTGTTTTGTAACAATTGGAAACGGGTGTGGCAATCCAGTCGATATTCAGACCTATAAGGTTTAAAAGTTCTCTTCCCATGATGGTGATTTCAGCAGTATCAATGCCATAGGGGCAGAAGACTGAGCAGCGCCTGCACTCTGTGCACTGGAAAAAATAGTACCACCATTCCTTGAGCACATCCAGAGTCAAAGGTCTTGAACCGTTAAGCGCGGCTCCTCCAGGGAATTTTTTCAAAATTTTTCCCACAGTTGTAAAATCATTTCTGTATACAGACCTTAAAAGTTCAGCTCTTAAGACCGGCATGTTTTTGGGGTCACCCGTTCCAAGGAAAAAATGACACTTGTCAGCGCATGCGCCGCAGCGTACACAAACATCCATGAATATCTTGAATGTTCGAAATTTTTCCAGGCGTTCCTTGATTCCCCTGTGAAGGATTTCCTGCCAGTTATCCGGTAGCTTCCAGTCATCTTCAAGGGGATTCCAGGGCCGTGCATTGGGCAGGCCCAATGTTTCTACGCTTTCAGCCTTTGCCGCATAGCAATACATTCCCGGTCGGATCTGGACCGATGTATCCATCCAACTGGCCGGTTTTAATTTAGACCCTGATTCTGATCTGGGCCTAAAATCTATTTTGTTTAATAATGCATCCGGTTTTATTTCGTCAGACATTTATTACTCCTCCTTATCCACTGGCAGGCCAGCTTCAATCATTTTTTCTCTGAAGTGATCCTCATACTGTGCATAGGTATGGACATCCACGTCATAGTTCCAGGGGTTAATATGTCTTTTTGCACGGGTATTGTTTGCCATATTCCTTGTGGGGCTTAAGAAGATTCCGCCCAGATGCATAAGCTTACTGGCCGGGAAATATGCAAAAAGGATACTTACCATAAAGACATGGGCATAAAAAAGACCGCCAACACCTTCAGGAATAGTTGGGCTGAAGGTTACAAGGCCCATGGTAAGCGTTTTGATGCCGACAATGTCAACCTTTGTGAAATATCTCATGGATAAGCCGGTTGCTGCAATCCCGATGATAAGGAATAAGGGAAAGTAATCAGCAGCCTGGGAGATATAGGTCACTTTGACATCAAAGATTCTTCTTGCAAGCAAAAATAAGGTTGCTGCAAGCAATACAATACCGGATAAAAATATTCCGGGAAGCCCCAATTGTACGATACCGTCAAAATACTCCAAAAATTTGATACAGGAGGGTACAGGGGAGGTAAAAAATCTGAAATGCCTTAACAATACTACCAAAAAGGAATAATGAAAGGCAAGAGCTCCCACCCAGAGGAAAATTTCCCAGGAATAGGAAAGCCTGTTGGATGTATTTCTGTTAAATGCTGCTTTTGTGTTTCTGAACAGGGACCTGAAAAGAAAAATTTCAAGAACCATACGCAAAAATACACCCGTTGTTGTATCAGGGTTGTCAATGGTGTTTTGTTTTATCCATGGTAGAGATTTTTGTTGCCCGCAGGTTGTTGGAATCCTGAACGGAACAGCAGAAGATGCCCATCCTAAAACCTTGTATACAAACCCGGCAAGAAAGGCAATAATCGCTACATAGGGGAAAACAATTCCAAAGAACCATTGAAGCCCTGCTCCCTCAACCCCTGTGTATGCTACTAGAAAAAGCAGAAAAACAGCTGTCAGGGGGATCAAGTACTTTTGATTCATATTATAACCACCTCATTGTTTTATGCAGGACAAACCTAAATTTTGTCATGCATGTTAAAAATTTTTTGAGCCAAGGAGATCTTCTTCCGTCAGCTCTGCTACTAAACCTGCCCTTTCAAAAGCTCTGTGAATCCGCCTTTTACTCTCAGTGGCCTTTAAAAGGAATATTTCTTCTCTACATTTCATAAACCTGTTGAATGCCGCCAGAGCAATTTTATCAACAAGTTTGTCAAATTCTCTGATTAAATTGGCATCAATGATATTTTCGCCAATTCCTTTTAAAGCAAAAACAAAACTGACAGCCTCTGAAGCGGAAAATGCCTGTACAGCCCTGATCCGGATTACAGGATCAAGTGCTTTTTCAAGCATTTCCTGATTAAAATCTTCTAGAATAAGATTAAATACATCTTCAATGGTTTCATGGGTAGTGGCACCGACCGGATTGTCAAACCGGTTGGAGTCTTTGCCCAGGAATTTTGCAGTTTGCTGGGGATATGTATCAATTGTTGCATGGAACCATTTTTTTATATACGATTCCTTATTTTTTTTAAGTATTTGTTTTAATTCCATATTTTAATTATATTTTTATGTAAAGATTAATATTAACGTCTTAATTTAATTGTTAAAAGGATATAAACTCCCTATAATTTTATGTCAAGGGTAAATGCATGTTAAAAAACAATTCCATGAATCCTCTGAAAGACTGGCAATTGCAGTTATATATATATTCTTTTTCTTTTTTATTGAATAAATAAGAGGGTTCAATTAAAAGAGATAATGCAAAGACGCGGTCAAATTTGTTTATTTATATGGATTTAGATGACAAAAACCAACAGGGTCAGAAGGGGATCAATACAAAAGTGATCAAACAGGGGCTTTGCACAGGCTGTTGTGCCTGCGTAAGCCTTTGTCCTTCCATGGAATATTACAAGGACAAAACCATCCTTGTTCATGACTGCAATCTGGAAAAGGGTCGCTGTTTTGCTTATGGTCCCCGAACACCCACAGATCTTCCCATGTCTTTAAGTGTGTTTGAACAAGTAATCTTAAAAAAAATTCCAGCCGACAAGATTGCGATCAACTTGAAAGCATATAAAATAGGCAAAGATCTGATTAAAGATAAATAATGGTGCAAACTTTTACAGGACTTATTGTTGAAAACAAAACAAAAAATTTTACTGCTATATCCTGGAGATTTTTATTCCAAGAACTGGGGGCGTTAAAACCCCACATGGTTTATATCTATACTTATTTGAAAGAATTTTTTGATGTAATAGTAGTTGACCTTGAAAATGAATTTTTAAGACCTGAAGATGAAAAAGAATTGGAAGAGTTTAAAAAAAATCTTTAAAAAGAATACTTTCTATAGATACAGATTATATAGCTATTTCATGCTGGTCAAGCCTTAATTATTTATCATCTCTTTATTTTGCCGAAAAAATAAAACAAAAAAAGCCAGATACAAAAATAATTGTGGGCGGATATCATCCCACACTGGTTCCTGAAGATTTTAAGTTTGAAAAAAGCCCTTTTGATCATGTTATAAAAGGTGAAATCCATAATATTCTCAAGATATTTGGTTTGGATACAGTCATAGAAAAAAATACCTATGAAATATTTCCGGATTATGTATCCTACCCATACTATAATTCCCAGAAAACAATCGGGATGTTTATAGGGGCAGGATGTCCGTTCCACTGTAGTTACTGCATGGAATATAAGAAGAAATGGTCCAGCCTTTCAGTTGAAACCGCCATTGATTATATTTTGAAAATCAATGAGCAAATTTCACCTTGCTATATCACTATTTTTGATGCCTGTTTCGGATTTGATAAAAACTGGCGCAAAGAATTTCTAAAGGAATTGATTAAAAAAGACCTGGATATTTATTTCTGGTTGGAAACCAGAGTTGATCTGCTGGATGAGGAGGATATAAAACTTTTATCAAAATTGAAAATCAAGATCGATTTTGGAATTGATTCCCTATCAAAGACCATGCTCAGGATCATGAGAAAAACCATAAGCCCGGACTCTTTTCTTGATAACTTTTTAAAAATATCAAAAGCATGCAGTGAATATGGGATTTTACATGATATGTTTATGATTTTTAACCATCCCGGTGAAACTAAAAATACCTATGAGGAATTTAAATACTTTTTTACAGACAAGGTTTGCCCAGAGCTTAAGGGTGGATACTTAAGGATAAAATACCAACGATTCTCCTATTATCCGGGCAGCTATATTTATAATCACCAAAATGAATTTCAAGAAAAATACGGGTTCAAGGCACTCCATCCCCAGTGGTGGAAAGAGTCAGGTGATCAATATTCCAATTCAAGGGATATCATTCCCTCAATTGATGAAAAAGGTGTGCCATACTATGTCCCTCTTAAAGAAACATCAAAAATGATAAAAGGGTTTAATCATTTTTCAAAGGAACAAGCACTCTGGGAAAGGCTGCATTCTTTTAATATTTAATCAAATTACCTTGTATAAAAAAGTAAGTTTCTTTCCTAATTCGATTGTATAATCAAATGCAAATGCTGTATAACAAAACACTTTTTATTTTTAAACAAGTTATAGGTTTTCCGAATGAAGAAAAAATTAATTATTGCCATTATTATTTTATCTGGAATCAGCGTTTTAGGCTGGCAGATCTATCAAAAAGTTTCTGATTCCACAAAGGATTTTAAGCGCCAACGTCAGAACATAGCCGTTGCCGTTGAGGTTGCACTTGTAAAAAAAGCCTCCATACGGGAAGTTGGGGAGTTTACCGGATCTTTGCATCCGCTCTCTGAGTTTATTATGGCACCGAAAATTGCTGGACGTCTTGAAAAGCTATTGGTTAATATAGGTGATGCTGTCAAAAGCGGGCAGCTTGTGGCCGTACTGGACAACGATGAACATCACCAACAGGTCATCCAGGCAAAGGCGGAACTTGCGGTTGCCCGGGCAAACCTTGAGGAACGGAGAAGTACCATAGAAAACTCAAAAAGAGAGTATGAACGAACCAAAGTATTGAGGAAAAAGAAGATAGCCTCTGAATCCCAGCTTGATGCTGCAGAATCCGAATTTAAAACCCAGCAGGCAAAGCTGAAAGTTGCCAGTGCCCAGATATCACAAAAAGAAGCAGCCCTGAAAATGGCTGAAGTATGCCTTTCTTATGCTATGATTAAAGTCCCTGGAAACAACACCACAGGCTACAAAGTGGTGGGGGAGCGCTTTGTGGATGAAGGGGCCATGCTGGCGCCCAACACTCCGATAGTTTCTATTCTCGATGTTGGAAAGCTCATTGTCGTCATACATGTAATCGGACGGGATTATCCTAAAATTAAGACGGGACAGGAAGCGGTCATTACCACTGATGCGTTTCCGGGAGACATATTCAGAGGAAAGGTGATTCGCATAGCTCCTATTCTGAAAGAAAAATCCCGGGAGGCCCGTGTGGAAATCGAAATGCCCAATGTACAAAAGCTTCTCAAACCAGGTATGTTTGTACGGGTTCAAATACAATTCTATAAACATGATAACGTCACCGTGGTTCCGATAGCAGCCCTTGCCAAGAGAAACGGCTCACAAGGGGTTTTTGTCGTCGATTCCCAGGAACAAAAAGCCAGGTTTATTCCGGTTACCCTTGGTATTGTGAACGGCATCCAGGCAGAGGTGTTGAATCCAGTCATCACAGGTGCGGTGGTGACCCTGGGACATCATCTGCTGGAAGATGGGAATTCGATTATTCTGCCAGATAAAAAATCAGCAGAAGTTGAGCAAAAGAAAAGTGGAAAGCACAATGTCAAGGGAAGCGATTCTACTAAAGGGAAAGAAAAATCGTGAACATCTCCCAATTTTCCGTACAACGCCCAGTATTGACCGTCATGGCTTGTTTGATCGTCATCATTCTTGGTGTGGTTTCCTTGTTCAGGCTTTCCATCGACCTGATGCCCGATATCACGTACCCGACGCTTAGCATTTCCA
>CAYWGN010000251.1:0-7138 GCA_964457495.1 uncultured Desulfobacula sp. | reverse complement strand
GGAATTCCGGGGACAGCTTACTTAATTCCAACGACAAGAATGAACCGGGTGCGACCGGTTATTTTTAAAGTCCCCGGCGGCTTCACCGCGATTACCATGACAGAAAAATGGAATATAGAAATTATACATCCGTCTATTTTGGAGGAGATGGTAAATCATATGAGCAGGGTTTAAATATTCATTCCATAACCATTTATTAAAAATGGCAACATTGCCAAATCTAATAAATGCCGATCTGATCATCTTTGATCCTTCCCCAAAAAATTTTAATGTTTGCGCGGTAAAAATTATGAAGAGCTCTAATTTTTTATAAAATATTTTTTGTCCACTATTATCCAGAAACATAGAGTTCCCAGGGCCATGATAATCGTTCCGCATGGGAAAGACAGTCTCAAACTTAAATAGTCCATGGCAAGTCCGGCTGCCATTGAACCTGTCAGCATGCCCAGACTGTGCGCCACTGTCATGATGGACATGACAGATCCCATGGCCTTTTTTGTATCTCCTTTAATGACGGAATAGGCCATGATTGCCGGCGAGGAAATACCACCACCGATTCCAAATATTGAAACGGCAATCACCAGATCTTGAAAAGACGATGCCCAGAACGGCAGTAACATTCCAATGGTTGATAGTGTTCCGCCAAAAATAATCATCAAATTTTTATTTACCCTGTCTGCAACATATCCCATGGGTAAACCAAGGAGTCCTGATATAAATACACCCAGCATCACAAGTACACCAGTTAATGAACTGGAAAGACCAAATTCAATGTCTGCAAACAAGGGAAGGAAACACCATATCACCCCGATACAGGCTGTATAGGCATACCTGAATATAAAAATGGAAATAAGCCCTCTGTCTTTTATAAGATTGGACCATGGAATTATTTTATTTCCTGTTGTTTTAACTTTTTCTTCTGAGGCTGCAGGCAGGAAAAAAATGCATAATAACAGGCCAATGCCTGACAGCAGGCCCATGCAGATAAATGCAGCATCAAGGGACCATATATCTTTTATTCCGCCACCCATCAAGGGCCCCAGACTCAAGCTTAAAAACATGGACAGGTTAAAAAGTCCCATTGCATACCCTTCCGAACCTTCAGGCGTGATCTCCCCAACATAGGCCTGAACCACTGGCATGATCATGGCAGATCCTGCGCCCTGGATAAATCTCAATATTATCAATGTTTCTATATTCTTTGAAAATATAAATGCAAATGAAATCAGTGTGTAGGCTGTTAAGCCTGCCACAATAAAGGGCTTTCGTCCTTTTTGATCGGACAGCCTCCCGAAAACAGGCAGAAGAAAGATCCTGGATATGGAAAATGAACCAAATATCATTCCCACATATATCCCTGTGGCTCCCAGGTCGTTTGCATAGACAGGAAGAAGCGGCACCACGATTCCAACCCCTGTAACCGTTGTGAAAATAGCAAAAAACAGGGTTATAAATATACCTTTCCGGTCCGAAGGTATGATGTTTTTCCAATTACTGAACAGCTTTATCGCAAGCTGGGACAGTGGTTCTTTAACAGAATGTGGGGCCATGGGATCCATTTTTTAGCCTTAGGATAAGCACTCCTGGATTTGATCAATAAACCGGCTTGGTGTTGAAAATTCACCTTTTCGATAATTGGCATGTGTCAGGTATAAAAATCTTTCTGCCCGGGTCATTGCCACATACATCAGCCGCCTTTCCTCGAAAAGCGCATTATCGCCTGCATCAATAGACCGCCAATGGGGAAATAGACGCTCTTCGCATCCCACAATAAATACTGTATCAAATTCCAGGCCTTTGGCTGAATGAATGGTGAGAAGGGATACGCCGGATGAATCTGGGTCCTCTTCATCTTCTTTATCTTCTCTGATCAAGGCTGCCTCTTCAAGATATTCTAAAAGATCATTTTTAGATCTTGCTGTATGAATTAATTGCTCAAGATTTTCTTTTTTTGAAGTAAACTCGCCATTTGTTTTTGTTTTTTTCTCCAGGTATTCAAAATAATTGGTTTTTCCCAGGACAACTTCCATGGCCCGGGCAGGAGCCAAGTCTACTATTTCATCCAGGATTTCAAGAACCTGGGAAAGGTTTTCATGGATTTTTTTACTTAACACCCGATCTTTGACCATGATTCTGGCGGCACCCTGGAGGCTTGTCCCCTGGGTTCTCATGTCTGCCATTTTTTTAATCATTGATGGCCCGATTCCCCTTTTGGGGGTGTTGACAATGCGCTCAAAGGATACATCATCATTGGGGAAAAATGCAGCACTCAGATAGGAATTAATATCCAGGACTTCCATTCTTTCAAAAAACCCCTGTGACCCCTTCAAGCTATAGGGTATTCTGTAGGTCCTGAAGATCTTTTCAAAGGGAAGGGAACAGAACTTTGTCCTGTAGACCACTGCCATTTTATCATAGGCGATGCCCAGACCCTGGCGATTTAATCCCTTAATCCTTCTGGCAACCCATTCAGCTTCATGTGAATCTGATATAAAGTCATAAATTTCAACCACACCGCCTTTTTTTTTGGAAAAGCATTTTTTATCCATTTTATCAGGGTTATAATCGATTAAATCATTTGCTGCCTGAACAATTTCATCTGCAGACCTGTAATTTTCTTCAAGCCTAAAAATTTTTGAATCCTTATATTTTTCTGCAAACCCTAAAAAATGATTCACATTGGAACCCCTGAATCCATAGACAGACTGCCAGTCATCTCCCACACAGAAAAGATTTCCGTGGTCGCCCAGAAGCAGGTTGGTTAAATCGTCCTGAAGGTTATTGGTATCCTGGTATTCATCCACAAGAATATAGGAAAAGTAGGTTTGATAGAAGTCCCTGATTTGTTTGTGATCCCTTAAAAGATCTCTTGTTTTTAAAAGAATATTATCAAAATCTACACTGTTCATTTCCTTTAGCCGTTCTTCATACTGGGCAAACAGGTCTTCAATTTTAACACTGAAAAAGGCAGGCTTTAAATCAAAATATTTTCCCGGGTTGCCGAAATTTTTAGCCCTTGAGATAAGGGATAAAATTTTGTTGGCATGCTTTTTTTCAATATTATTTTTCACGCAGAGTTCTTTGACCAGCTTTTGCTGCTGATAGACTGAAAACACCTGTATGGGTGATATGTATCCTGATTTTTCACAATGTTGTTTTAAAATCATAAGGCAGGCTGAATGATAGGTTCTAACCCATTGAAAATTTAGGAAATTAAGACCTGTCATCTCAATGAGCCGGGATTTCATCTCGCCGGCGGCTTTGTTTGTAAATGTGATGGCAAGAATTTTTCTTGGATCATGGCCCAGGTTGACAAGGTGTGAAAACTTGGCTGTCAAGGTACGGGTTTTACCTGAACCGGCTCCCGCAACAACAAGTGCTGGGGAGCCGGTATGATTTACTGCATCCCGCTGCTGTACTGATAACTCCATAAAATTTAAATGATAAGATTTTAAAAAATCTTATTTTATCTCCTTAATAATGATGTTTAAAGCGGATTCAATTTCATTTCTTATTACATCCAGTCTTTTTTTGCTCAGGGCTTCAAATCGAAGAACCAGGGCCGGCTGGGTATTGGATGCCCTGACAAGTCCCCATCCATCATCGTACAATGCTCTTAACCCGTCAATATCAATCACATCCTGCCTGGCTTTAAAAAGGGCTACAATTTTATCCACCACATCAAATTTAATCTCATCCGGACAATGCACCCGGATTTCGGGTGTTGTAAAGGTTTTTGGAAGATCGGCGATGAGTTCGTCAACCCCAAGGCCTGTATCTGCAATAATTTCAAGCAGGCGGCAGGTCGCATAGAGAGCGTCATCAAATCCCAGATATCTGTCCTTAAAAAACATGTGTCCGCTCATTTCCCCGGCAAGTTCTGCATTTTCTTCTTTCATTTTTTGTTTGATCAATGAATGGCCTGTTTTCCACATGATGGCATTACCGCCATGTTTTCGAATATCATCATACATGACCATGGAGCATTTGACTTCCGAGATAAAGGTTGCCCCGGGTTTTCGCCCAAGGATTTCCCTGGCATAGATAACCATGAGCTGATCTCCGTAGATCACCCCACCATTCTTGTCCACAACACCTATTCTGTCAGCATCTCCATCATATCCCACCCCAAGGTCAAGATTTTTTTCTTTTACCAGTTTTATCAGATCAAGAAGATTTTTTTTCTGGGTTGGATCAGCTTCATGGTTGGGGAATGTCCCATCCATTTCGCAATATATATCGTAAACCTCGCACCCCAAATTTTTTAATATGGGGAGAGCCGTGATTCCACCCGTTCCATTTCCAGAATCAATACCGATCTTGATGGGTTTTTTGATCTTGATATTATTTAAAATATAATCTTTATAAGGAGGGATGACATCTTTTTTGGTCACCTTGCCATGGCCTTGAAAAAAATCTTTGTTTTCACAAATAATGCGAAGTTCCTGTAATCCCTGGCCGTGAATTGAATCTGTGCCACTCAATAGTTTAAACCCATTATATTCCGGGGGATTATGGCTTGCAGTCACCATGGCACCACCTTCAAGGTTCAGATGGTGTATGGAAAAATAGAGAACTGGTGTGGGGCAGATTCCAATATCAATGACATCGCAGCCAGTGGAGATGATTCCCTGGATAAACAATTGAGAAAATTTATCCGAGGTCAGTCTGCAATCCCTTCCAACAGATATGATTTTTTTATTCTGCCTGTTTAAAAGACTGCCATAAGCTTTGCCAATGATTACAACATCTTCTTCTTCAATATCCTTGCCTGCAACACCTCTTATATCATATTCTCTGAAAATCCCAGGATTCATAATACCTCCTTTAGACGAATTTTGATAAAAGGACCAAAGATCCTATAAGCCAGCAATAAGGGGCAAATAGATGAAATCTGCCCGAGTGAACCAAAGATAATAATAATTTTAAAGCAAGTAATCCAGTTATAAACGAAGCAATTGTAGCATATATGGTTATAGGATCAATGACAAGTCCGCTGTTTATCATATCTTTAATACTTAATATCTGTGCACCCAAAATTGCTGGAATTGATAAGAGAAAAGAAAATTTAGCTGCATTATGTCTGTCAAGACCCAAAAACATTCCTAGAGCAATGGTGGTTCCGGATCGTGAAATGCCGGGGATAACGGCAAGTCCCTGACCCACCCCTATGATAAGAGCCTTTTTTATGATAAAGTCATCTTTTTTACTTTTGCTGAAATAAAAATTTTTTGAGGCCCACAGGATTGTTCCCGTCAGGATCAACATAAATCCCACTAAAACCTCTGAGGCAAATAAGATATGCTCAAACTGTTTTAAGATAAGCCCTATAAATGCTGTTGGAATAGAACCAATTATAATTAAACCTGCCAATTGAAGGTTTTTATCTTCTTTTAAAAGATGTGCCATGGGCTTTAATGAAACAGCTTTTGAAATAAACCCAAACACAGAAACCAGTATAGCCCGGATATCTGAAGCATAGACCACCAGAACTGCCAGAAGTGTTCCCATATGAACACTGATATCAAATGTTAATTGTGATTCGGTAATCCCGAAAAAAATCTGTCCCAGAACAAGATGCCCGGAACTGCTTACTGGTAAAAATTCCGTAAGCCCCTGTATAATGCCGAGGATGATTCCTTGATATAATTCCATATCCCATCATATTTCTTTATTTATTCTGGTCAACAAACAGAACTCGTATATAATTCTTAGGCCTAAATTGCAAGATATTAAAAAAGACATAAAAGAAAGGTTGATTTAACTCTGGTTTTTTTGTATTAAAAAGAATATTCTGTTGTTTAGATATCTTTAGGTTGACACCATTTTATACTAACAAAGCAAAAGGAGAAAAAAGACATGAGACTTTTAACAAGAAGCTTATTAACATTGTTTGCCTTCCTATTTTTATTTGGATGCGCGGCAAAACAGATGAGTACACCAGTGGTGCCATTTGAAGCAGTACAATTCGATAAGGCAGCCTACTCTTCAAAGGTAGATAATTTTTTGTTTATATTTGATTCATCAAGTTCTATGGCTTACCCCAAAGAGGGAGTAACAAAATTTAGTCAGGCCAAGGCCGTTGTGAACCAGCTAAATGTAACCCTTCCAGAGATGGGACAGACAGGAGGTATAAGGTCCTTTGGTCACTCTTCCAAAGTATCAAATACTTCAACAGAACTCATCTATGGAATGGAAAAATATTCTACGGCTAAGTTAGACAAAAATTTTCAGAAAATTACTGAGCCAGGCGGTACCAGCCCGCTGTATAAAGCACTGAATGATGCACAGGGGGACTTTAAAGGACTTTCCGGCGAAAGAAATGCCGTTGTTATCATCAGTGACGGTGAGGAGATGCCCGGTAATGTGCTGGCATCTGCAAAAGCATTGAAAGAAATCTATGGCCCTTCCATTTGTTTTCACACTGTCCTTGTGGGGGATTCACCTGAAGGAGAAGCCCTGCTAAAAGAGATCTCAAAAATTGGAGGATGCCTTGGCGCATCTGGAGAATGCGGGTTTTACACAACAGCAGACTTGTTGTTAAACAGCCCGGAAGACGTGGCATGTTTTGTTGAAAGTGTATTTCTGGACAAAATAGCTGCACCTGCACCTGTTGTGGTTCCGAAAAAGGAAATTGTAAAAGAAGAGGTTTGGGTTCTTGGCGATGTCCTTTTTGGCTCTGGAAGCTCTGTGATCAAACCGGGCGCCTATTATTTATTGGATGATATTGCCTCAAAACTTGAGAAAAAACCTGTCATGAGTATTGACATCCAGGGTCACACCGATAATATCGGTTCAGCTGGGTCTAACAAGGAACTTTCCTTGAGACGCGCCCAGGCCGTCAAAAACTATTTGATTGGAAAAGGTATTATGCCAAACAGAATGACAACGGAAGGATTTGGATTTAGCAAACCTGTTGCATTAAACGGCACTGATGCCGGCCGTGCATTAAACAGAAGAGTTGAGGTTCGACCCTTTTAATTAAAAGATAAACCAAGGGAAAAGAACTGCATTTTTGCGGTGTGGTTCTTTCCTGATTACGATTTAGGCCACAAAAAAATGCTATGTTTTTAACACTGATTTTTTTGTGGCCTTTTTTATTTTAAGACCTTTATTAGCTCGCAAAGGCGCAAAGAAG
>CAYWGN010000250.1:0-7173 GCA_964457495.1 uncultured Desulfobacula sp. | reverse complement strand
TTTTGGTCCGTTCCAGATGTCTGATAAAGAATCTACAGCGGCATCACCTATTACTCCGAGACGCTTAGGATCAAACCTTACACATATGGAAACTTCGCCGAGTCTATTAATGGCCATATGGTTCAATATTTCCAAGCAGATTCCTATTTCCGGCACTGTGGGGTTTTTGCTATATTTAAAGCTTCCCAGAGGGTTATGTAATATTCTGGTGGCGAGAATTCCGTCCAACTCTTTCCACTTTTCAGTATTTACTTTACCAAGACATCTAAATATTACATTCGGTTTTCTATCCCCTTTGATCTTAAGGAACTTTTTGACAAGCTCATATTGCTCATCTCCTTCTTCATCTCTTTCGAATATAGAAATAGTTATGGTATCCAGATTATCAATAATATCGCCTGCCTTATCAACAATAAGCTTGGCATTCGTGTCTACACATTTGATTTGTTTTTCAAACAAGCGTACAGCTTCTCCGAACTTGGGATATAAAAGCGGCTCCCCATTATTATGAAACTGAACGACAATTCCTTCCGGTAGTTGTTCTGCTATTTTCTTAACCAGTTCAAAATCCATATCGCCATAATTCATGGCTATGTCCGGATATTCTTTGTCTATTTTTCTTCTGCCGCACATCCAGCAATTTTTGTTGCATCTGCTTGTCAATTCCAGGTGTACACAATATAATCCGTTAAAATATTTACTCAATTTTTCCTCGCAACACATTATTAGGTTTAATCGCAGTCGAAAGTAGCATAATCTCCTGTGAAAATCTTACAAATTTACTATATGGTCTTAGTGATCGGGGCACTATAAATGCTACAAGCGAACAAAAAGCCTTTAACCAAGGCCGTGACCACAAAAAAGGAAGTTGTCTGAATTTTTCCACTTTTACATAATCAAAGCCGTTAATCAAAAAAATGTCTTTCAAAGAAGTGATGGTAAATGGTGTTCTATGGGTATAATCTTCATAAAATGTTTTATAAATAGATTCCCAGTCGGGAACCATTGTAATAACCAAACCACCTGGCTTAACAATACGATATATTTCCATAACCAGCTTTTCGGGATAATAAAAATGTTCAAGTACTGATTTTGAAAAAATAACATCAAAATAATTATCATTATAAGGCAATGGATCATATTTCAGATCTGACTGCAATATTTCAGCTTCCAGACAAATGGATTTTGCTATAGCAGATTGATCCACTCCATATCCATTAAGACCGCATCTAAAAAAACCTCTCAGAAACTCGCCGCGACCACACCCCAAATCTAAAATTTTACTTCCCTTTGACAACTTGTATCTTGAAGTTAGGTAACGTGACAGCCTATCAGGATATTGGGTGAAAGGTCTGTCTTTTTTGTTATAAATGACGTTTACATAATCTTTTCCGTTCGTCATTTCAACACCTCTACGATTTCAATATAAGTGCCTTCCGGCGCCTTACAAAATGCGACTTTGGCAAAGCCATCAGGCGATAATTGAGGTTCAGAAATGAACTGAATACCCTTTGCTTTCAGCTTATCGAAAGCCTCTTGAGCATCAGCGACTGTCACTGCAAAATGTGTTGGTCCTGTTGAAGAAATAAAATTTTTTCGTGGTATCGTATGTCCTCTAAAATCAAGTAGTTCAATAATGTTTCCATCTGGACTTTTGAGCTTGCACGTCTTAAGCCTTGATAATTTTAAGGCCAGAATTTCATCTATAAAAGCGGAATTTTCATTTACTGTATTAACAGGTTCGAAACCAAGTATATCTTTGTAGAACTTCAAAGACTTTTCAAAATTTTCAACAACAATACCAAAGTGCCTTATTCCTGTTATCATTTGTAGTTTCCCATTGTTTCAATTACAGCTTCCTCAATAACTGCAACCCCTTCCAGAATAGCCTCTTTGGAAATAGTCAAAGGTGGTGCAAGCTTAATCGATTCCCGTCCCGTATGGACCATTAAAAGTCCTTTCTGCATGCTGCGTTCACATACTTCACTGGCAAATGCGGACAATGCTGTTCCGTTAAAATTAAAATGCAAGGCGGCCAATAGACCCTTTCCAAGTACATGAGAGATCTTTGTTGGAAATTTTTCTTTTAATTCATTAAGCTTTTGGTGAAAAAGTTTTCCCAGAGTTGCTGATTTCTCAACCAGCGAATGACTTTCAATTTCATCCAATGTTGCCATAGCAGCTGCACAAACTATAGGATTAGCTGAATGAGTACTACTCATATCACCAACTTCCGGCAAGTCCATTACCTCAGCGCTTCCAATTACTCCGGAAACAGGGAACCCAGAGCCCATTCCTTTTCCAAGACAAAGTAAATCCGCATCAACTCCATAATGTTCATAACCAAATTTTTTGCCAGTACGACCAAAACCAGCCTGCATTTCATCAAAACATAAAAGCAATCCATGCTGGTTGCATACCTCTCTTATCGCCTGAACAAATCCGGTAGGATAAAAAATAGCCCCCCACCCCTGAAATGTTTCTAACATGAAACCACACAGATCGTTAGAAATATCAATTTTCTCAGCATTAATCATTCGATTGAAAGCTTTTTTAAAAAAGGATTTCCCCGTCTCGCCATTCAAACTCCAGGGATAGGGGAAATTCATATAAAATGTATTCGGATCCTGAAAGCCAATCCACTGCTTCTGTTTTGAATTACTACTGAGCATTTGTGCTCCCATAGTACGTCCGTGCCAATTTCCTTCGATACAAATTATGGCGGGTCGTTTTTTCCCATTCTTCTGGCCATTCATCCGCATCAACTTCACTGCAGCTTCTGTTGCTTCAGTACCCGAAGACAGCAGGAATGCCTTCTCAAAATTTCCACCGGCAAACTGAATGAGTTTTTCTATATAATCAGCTCTAATTTGAGAAATATAAGCATATGTATGAACCAAAGGAATATCGAGCAGTGCTTTTACAGCAGAAATAACTTGCTTATTACCATGACCGGTATTTGCCACAAAGATTGTCGATGTAAAATCAATAAATTTATTGCTACAGACGTCATAAATATTAAAATCTATTGCTCTATCCCAGATAAGAGGTATCTGCCCCTGCATGGACCGAGATTCATATTTAGCCAGTTTCTCAAAGATCGGCCTAGTTCCAGGGCAGGGTATTCCTGTTTTTATCTCACGATTTTCTGTTTGAATTTGGGGAACGATCACTGGATCAATATTGAATTTATATGTATGGCTGCTCATAGGAATAACCTTTCTATAATTTGGGAATTGTCCTCAGCATAGCGCTCGATAATCTCAAAATCGTTTTCATTATCCACTTCAAGAGTCTTTGGTGTAACAAAAGCAAGTACATGATCTCCATGTATTTTTCCTGTTGAGCTAATAAAATCGCTTTTAAGGATATCAACATAACCATTTGCTGAATAAGTTTTCGGAAACATCTGTCTAGGCAGATTAGCCATATCCATATCAAAAGAGTTAGTACCTAAAGGCTTAAACAGCAAATTTTTGATTTCAAGACATTTATATGCGGTTTCTGACATTTCATGAGCAGAACGCAATGCAGTAGCATTTCTATCCGATTTAATCTTATCCACTGCCTCAATAATCAGAGCAGGATTTCGCAAAGGAGTAGTGGGGCGTAAATGGACAATATACTGAGGAACTTTTCTTTCATTCTTCTGAAGGAAATCCAACATATGTTTCATACACTCATAATCAGTGTTTTCATCCCCCGATATCTCTGCAGGACGGACAAATAGTGCTTCTGCACCATATGATTTTGCTATGTCTATATATTCAGGAGAATCGCTTGAAATGATTACCCTATCAATAACGCAAGATTTTTTTGCTGCAACCACACTGTACGATAGAAGCGGATGACCACACAAAGGCCTTATATTCTTGTCTATTAGACCTTTGGATCCAGAACGTGCCGGAATAACGGCCAATACCTGATCTTTTATAATGTCATACATCAAACTCAACCTTTCGATCGTTTTTTAATAAAACAATTCAAAAAACTATATCCATAGGTACAATACTAATTATTGGCTTCAAAAGGGATATGAGCCCTAAGACTTTTAGCAACCGGAATTTCTTTTTCAGTAAAACTCACTTTACCGTCACCCATTGCTTTTTCAATCTTTCTAATGCCTCCAACTAATTGTATATAGCCAGCAGTTTCAACAGAAGCTGCCTGGTCTGAGCCATATATTGCCCTGTCAATGGTGATATGCCTTTCAAGAGAAGTGATTCCAAGGGCCGTGGCGGCGTATGACACTGCCAACCCGACTTCATGTCCGCTGTAACCAACATTGCACTTATAACGATTCTGAAGCGTCTTAATACAATTTAGGTTAGCATCTTCATCTTTCATTGGATAGGTTGAAATGCAATGCATAAGCTCAAAGGGGCATCCTGCTTCCTTGAAAATATCAACCGCTCTGTCAATTTGTTCGAATTCAGTCATGCCCGTAGATATAAAGGTGTGCTTTTTTTCTGATGAAATTTCTTTTAGCAAATCCTCATAAACTATCATTGCTGATGCGACTTTATTGTATTTGCAGTTAAACTGCTGCAGAAATTTCTGACTTTCAATATCCCACGCAGAGGCAAACCATTCAATTCCTTTATCTTTGCAATAAGCATCAATCTTTTTATATTCATCTATACCAAATTCAAGCCCTTCCTTTTGTTCACGTTGCGTAGTCCCCCAAGGGCTTTCCCGCAGTGAATCCAACATTTTTTTTTTATAAACTAAATCAATAGTCCTCTTCTGAAACTTGACAGCATCAGCACCAGCAATTTTGGCAACATCAATTAACTGTTTTGCAATTTCAACGTCTCCATTGTGGTTGATACCGATTTCAGCGATGATAAAAATTGACATTTTGCTTTCTCCTTTATTTTTCAATTTTCCGCCAGAACCAAAGTTTAAATTTTTTTATATTCTGGTTCCATAATTATCTGAATCCCCTGAAGGTAGAATCTCTCTCAATATCAGACCTTCGCACGACTATTCTGATTTCCAATCTCCGATTTACCCACACACCCAATTTTATTAATTAGTTTTACCATATTTTTTGTTTAAAATTGCTTTATCACATTGACTTTATTAACTATTTTTGCCATTATGCCGCTATGAAATCAACTTTTAGGAGGTATCATGGCCTAAAAAAAAATTGAACAGTATCTTTCCTTTGCTGGCATCGCTATCCAAAAGTATACGAAAAAAATATTTATTTTATGGCTGAATCTCTTATCAATCCTTAAAAAAAATTGTCACCGAGCATTGCTGGTGGTGGAAGGATGCGAGTAATTTGAGAAGTCTTTTGAAGTCTATTCTACTAATCTTGTTTTGAGATCTCTATCAAACAGCGCCCGACAATTTTTCCTTTATGCATCATGTCTATAGCTTTGTTAATCTCGTACAAAAAAAATGTGTCTGTGATCAATTCATCGAGTTTCAATTTGCCAGCCTGGTACAGGCGGATGTATTTAGGAATATCCCGTTCTGGATCCGTTTCTCCACCCCATGTGCCGATAATTTGTTTGCCCTTGATAAGGTCAAATGGGTCAAGCGAAATCCTCTCACCCTGCGACAAATTGCCGGCCAGTACACATAAGCCGCCATTGTCACGCACTGCCTGGAATGAATTCTCCATGGTCTCACTACGACCGGCAGCCTCAACTGCATAGTCCACACCATGCCCGTTCATTATTTCTAAAATGGTTTTCAACGGATCTTCCTTTCTGGCGTTGATGAAGTGGGTTGCACCGACATCACGGGCAAGTTTAAGTTTGTAATCGGACACATCAATCGCAATGATAGGCGCTGCGTTCACCATAGCGGCAGCCAATGCTACGCTAAGACCAATGCCTCCGGCGCCAAATATGGCAATACTATTTCCTGGCTGCACTCTGAGGGTGTTCAAAACAATTCCGCCCCCGGTGGGAATGGCGCATCCCAAAAGAGCCGCTTCGCGCAATGGCATTTCCGGAGATATCTTTACCAGGCGATTTTCGGAAATAACCGCTTTGGTCATAAACGTAGAAATGGCACCAGAGTTGACAATTGAACCATCGGCCTTTTTATACAAAACAGATGGCACATCGGCGCCGCTGCCTTTAAGCCAGGTCAGCACAACGTGATCCCCAGGTACAACCTTTGAAACACCAGGCCCAATTTCCTCAACAATACCTGAACCTTCATGCCCAAGAGTATGGGGAAGATAGTCGTCTTTCCCTTTTAGTCCTCGAATCTCATTTAATTGTGAACGGCATATGCCGCTATAAGCAATTTTTACCAATACCTGACCCTCCTTGGGATCTGGCGCGATAATATCTTCGATCTGTAATGGTTTATTAATACATGATAATACAGCCGCTTTAGTTTTCATAACGTCTCCTGCAATGTTAAAAGTCTCTCTTATACTGTTTCAGAGGGCAGCCATCAACAACGACAGAACCTGCCTATTAATCGCTTCTAATTAATTTATAATGATCATCCTGAATCATTTTCTTAAAATCCTCTTTCCACTGAACAGTGTCAATCTTTGAAAATAATGATTCAAACTCATCTATAAGCAATTCCGTTGTTTCAGGTTGCCACACAACCTTCTGCAAAGGTGTGGCGAATGGGTGCTGTGAGCCTCGAGGTAGTTTTGTATGCACGAGTTGCAGATTAAAGATAAGATAAGGCAACTCGCTAAAAGTAGCCATAACTGCCGGCCCTGATGTGGTGCCAAGGTAAAAGCAACAAGACTGAATAAGAGCCATATCCTGTTCCACTGTTGTCCCAAAATCTTTTGAAAAAACAATATTCGGTGCCTGGCGAAAACGATCATCGATCTGATTTCGTTCGCCGATCAGAATAAATATAACATCATACCTGTTCATGCAGTACTCGAAAAATTTTATCCAGCAATCAAGTCTTGCATTTCGATTTAGGCTATTCTTAGCATTTCTAAGCTGTACCACTACCGGCTTTTGTTTACCCACTACCTCTTCAATGAACAAACGAGCCCAAGATAACATCGAGGGATTACAGGAAAGATATGGTATATACCCGCGATCTTCGTAGAATTTATAAATATAATTAAAATAGTCAGTATAATCAAAAACTAATCTTTTCTCTTCATCTCTGTATGGCGGAATAATATAATATCTATGATGATTATCCGCTATATAAGACTCCAGCGTC
>CAYWGN010000249.1:3630-7212 GCA_964457495.1 uncultured Desulfobacula sp. | reverse complement strand
CCCTCTTTTTATGCGGGCTTTTTTTTTGCGATGTCATAAGCTGAACTGGCCCCTGAATAGCCAATGTGTTTTTCTTTATCATAACCGGGGAAAATCCATCTGCCGGGTTTATATTTTTGCCAATATACTCTGAGTTCACTGAGCAAATGCCTGGATAAGACTGTATAACGATCTTTTTTGCCCTTGCCTTGTTCTATCCTGATCATCATTCTGGAAGGGTCACTTTCAATATGTCTGGGCTCAAGTCTTATAACCTCGCTGACCCTAAGACCTGCACTGTATACTGTTTTAAGCAAAGTTCTGTGTTTAAGGTTGGCCGCAGATTCAAATAACCTTTTCACTTCTTCAACACTCAAAATAGTTGGAAGCTTTTTGATTCTTGGCCTTGGGGGTAATTTAATGTTAGTCTCATCCCATTGCAGAATATTTTTATAAAAACAAGAAATCCCAGACAAATGAACATTGCAACTTCCCCAGGATAGTTTGCATTTTTGAAAAAGATGAAGCAGATATTCCTGAATCTGTTCATTGTTAAGCAGATCCGGAGATTTGTTGTGAAATTTTGCAAGCCTCTTAACCGCAGCCAAATAATTTTTTATGGTGTAGGGTGAAAGCCGATGAAGAATCATGTGATTGACAAATTGGGTTCTAAGATCATGGCCCATTATAATACCTCCTTTATAAAAATTAATTGAATGAATCCATAACGATATCAATAATATACTATACAACTATTTTGTTAGAATAAAAAATGAAGTGCTGATTTTATGTTTGGAAAGCCTATCCCTTGCAAAGTGGTTTAGCCCATTGGGTAGCTGTGAATGGAGACATTGTGCTTTTTTATATTACTGAGTCAATAGGAGATAAGGGGGGAGGAACCCATTGCAATATTTATGACAGGCGTGGTATTTGCGCTTTTTGCAAATGACATGACTGGTGGAAATATTGCGGGCTTCCTCCCCCCGTTCTCCGGCAATCATACCTAAAGCCTTTGGCAAATAGGTCTCTTAATAATTTTTAAAAGTTGGTACTAATTTTAATTGTTGAATCGCCAACCTCCGCGTAGCGGTTCAGTTCACAGGGATAGTCTTCAGAAATTATTTTTACACACGATTGGTCTGTAAGAATATAGCATTTGAATTTGGTTATTTCAAAGTGATTGAGCCAAGCTGAATTGCCCATGTTTCAAGATATGGGTCAAAGTAAAGATTAAGGCCAAAACCCTGTCCCGCCAATTGGACGCAAGAAACCGGAATAATGAACTTGTCTAAAATGGGATCAATCGAGATGCAGTTATCCGGCGAAGAGGCAATCGCGAATGATGCAGGGTTCATCATCCATGACCCGACAAAAAAATTATAATCTAATTCAAGGGAATAGCTATTTCCCATGTAAGAAAGGCAGTTAAATGGATCTAACCCCCAATGATGATAAAGAATATCTTCCCCGCCGGACCTAATTCTCTTTAGTGTGCTTCCAATCGGACATAAGCATCCAAAGGACCAGGATTAGCAATATAATTATCATATATCTCCTTTAACAGGAAATATTTGTCAAACAAGCCTATAGTATCCATAATTGTCGTTATGCCAAATTCCCAGATCATTTTCCCGCTTTGGCCGACAACATTTACAAACAACTGCTCCATTTTATCATGCCCAATAAGGTCAGCTATCTCCTTGAATCCGCTGACACAATCTTTTACTGCGTTAAAATATTCACCGTTAAGGAAATATGCTGTTCCTGTATCTAATTTGCCCACAAGCCCACTTTGTTTTACAGCATTAATGAGTAAAGAAATTTTTTCTGTGTCTGAAGTTAGAACGTCTTCAAGCTTCTTGGAGAAAATACCTCTCATAATGACATCAAGGGCAGTCAAAGTGTAAGCTCCAACATCCCCCCTGTTAATGTCAAGTTGATAATATTGATCTTTTTCAAATTTCATAGCATTGTCAATCTCAATATTTCCTAAAGGAGGTAAATAATAAACATCTGTTTTTGAAATCGGTGTTCCACTCCCGCTTTGGCTGAAGTTTGGACTCACCATATACCAGCACCCAGCCCCGCTTAAAAGCCTAACCTGTGCTATTAAGTAATCGTTGGTTTGTTCAGTAATTTTTTTGGAAAACACGAATTTAAGACTTGAGTCATGATACGAACTTAATTGAATGGCATTTTCACTACTAACTGAATTAACTATATTAATGAATTCAATATTTGAATATCCACTACTTCCTGAACTATTATAAGCTTTAACCCCCACATAAAATGCAGCCCCTTCCCAAAGATCTAATGAAATGCTTGTTTCTGTTCCCATATCAATATCGTCTATATAGCTGATATCTGGAGGTGCATAATATAATATGTATCCATCTGCTTCGAGCACAGATGTCCAAGATAAAGACACATTAACTCCTGATGTTGTCACAGTTAGGGATGGGACGTCTAAAGCAGCATCCTGTCCATCACAATCTTGGTCAATTCCGTCTCCGGGTGTTTCAGTCGCACCTGGGTAAACGGTGTTATCTGTGTCATCACAATCAGTATTATCTGCTACGTACCCATTAGGTTGGATATCAGAATCAAAGAAATTGTTTGGGTTGCCATATCCATCATTATCATAATCTTCATACCAAGTCGATGAAGTCGTCTTATTGGATAATAAATCCAAATCAAAAAAACAAGGATAGCTATTTACAAGATAATCATTCTTTCCTTCAAAATTATACCATTTGTTTGAGTATTTTTCTTGACCACCTCTGTTAAAATCGCTTAGCCTATAACTCTTCTTATCTTTAGATATTTCTTCTACAAAGCCAACGTGACCATATTCGCCACCAGACCAAACTGCAACAAGCCCTTTCTTCCGTTTATTTTCTGCTAGTGGCTTTGAATTAGTACAGAACCAATCTCCACCAATAAAAGTTAGCCAATTTTTAGCATGACGATCCCATTTCCCCCAAAAAGCCTTATAAAATATTTCCTCAATTTCATAATTTAAATAACCAGCATCTGATAATTCGATAATTCTGCCATATGTATACCATGTACATTGCCCTTGTAAGTTCTTAAAAGCATTTAAACTATTACCATATGCTGAGTTAGTGTTTTTTGTTTTGATTTCAGTTTCTGGAAAAGTATCTGACGCAATATTATTTATTAAAATATTAAAAATAGTTGAAACCTTATTCCCTGATGTGTCAGAAATAGATAAAGTAACAGTATAGGTTCCGGGTTTGTCAGCATAGTTTGTATCGCTGGAGTTAAAATAATATGAACTCAAATTCTTGGATGTACCGCTAATATTCTGGGTGAATGTCTTGTTACCAGCTGGCCCGTTAACAGTCATGCTGATCTGGCTCAGTCCTTTATCGTCCATTGCATATCCGGAGAAGTTTTCTTGCCCGGGCCAGGTGACGCTGGAAGGTAAAGATGCCGATTGAAAGTAGGGCTTACTATCCGGGACCGTGACATAAATGGTGAAGCTCTTGGTGACAGTCTGATTAGCTGAGTCTTTAGCTGTAAGGGTAACAGTATAGGTTCCGGGTTTGTCAGCATAGTTTGTATCGCTGGAGTTAAAAT
>CAYWGN010000249.1:0-3530 GCA_964457495.1 uncultured Desulfobacula sp. | reverse complement strand
AGTTTTCTTGCCCGGGCCAGGTGACGCTGGAAGGTAAAGATGCCGATTGAAAGTACGGCTTATTATCCAATGAATATGTAATACGTATATCAATCTTTTTTATTGTTGGAGCATAAGGAGAATTTGAATCGGTAAAAAATCTAATGTAATATTTTGAATTGACGCTCTCTCCATTCCAATTATTAAATGAATTATACCCATATGTCCCAGGATTACCTTCAGGTAGGTTACCTTTGGGTAATAAATAAACACCACTATATGTACCGGGATCTGATCCTTTGTCCAATCTAGCAGAGAGATAGTTTTGTACTATTCCATAGGCGATATATGTGAATCTTACTTCAACTTTTGTTATTTTTGCATCACTGGGGACACCACTTAATGGGACATAATATAAATTTGATCCTCCAATTGGTATTTGTGAGTTCGGAGAATATGAGTTTGAGATTGTTGCTGCAAAAAGGATATGAGGTGATAATAGTGTTATAATCCATAATAAAATAACTTTTTTAATCATGGTATCTCCTTATTTAGAGATTTGAATTTTAGGATTTCATTAAACATTTAGAGTATATTCCCTACAAAAAAAGTGTATAGAACGCTTGAAGTCGCCACCAATTGTAGCTATACGGATGGAGCCATCAACCGTTTTAACTTCCCAGACAAGCCCTGTGACATTGTCCTTTACCATGATCCAACCATTTGATGACGTAGTTGCCTCGGACAGTTCCACTCCACCATAAGCAAGTTTGGTATAGGACTTGGGATTTTTACTATAATCAGAATCTTCACCAAATGCGTCCGTATAGGATGTGGTTTGTCCTGTGTCCGGCCATTGTTCAAAAGCTTGACACATAACAGGAATTATCAGAAGTAAACTCAAAATTAAAAAAAGATTAAACGATTTTTTTTTTGCATCTCATTTTTGTATTTTGTTAATCCCACGTATAAATTTTATTATTGTTCAAAAAATAAAACTGAATCACCCAATAATAACCAAGCTATCGCTCAGACCAATGGCTTTCAGTCTCTGCTTCTCAACAAGTTGGCTTTGTCGAAGGTTATTAATTCCTTCTGATCCCTTAGTAAATTAAAACTGGTTCGTCAATACGCAAAACTACCTATTTTTAAAGAAAGAGATCTTACCGGTTACAACATTTGGTTTTCAAAAGCTTTTCATTTAAATGGGAGCGCTCACATTTAAACAAATCAAACCCCCATCAAATTTTATTTGAGGCTTGTCCCTTTTTATGGGCTAAGATAATACAATTTAACAGCGGTGGAAAATTATTAATTTCGCAAAAATTTGCATTATTAATAATTTGAGCAACTCTACCCAGGGTCATCCCAGTTATTTCTGAAATTTTATCATAGGTCCATCCCAGGCGGCTTAACCGAATGATAATGCTGTTTGTTGTATGCCAACAGGATGGATTTTCAGAATTTTTTAAATAGCTTATCCGTAAGTGTAACAAAGCCAGAGCAAATATCAAAATAAAGGACGTCTAATCCTTGTTCATGTCTATGTTTAATTCAAGTCATGGTTTATGAATAGGAAGGTACTCAGAAAACAGAAGCAATTGCAATTACCTTAGCACCAATATCTTTACAGATTTTAGCTATAACCGGTACTGCTCCGGTGCCAGTACCACCCCCTAATCTTGCAGTGATAAATACCATGTGACTATCTATAAGACTTTTCTTAATAACTCCAGCGCTTTGAAATGCTGCTCCACGACCTATTAAAGGATTACCATTAGCACCTTTCCTTTTTGCAATCTTTTCACCTATGAATAGCTTAATCGGTGCTTTGGATGTTTCAAGGCTTTTGAAATAAGTATTGACTGCAACAAACTGGACACCTTTAAGATTAAAATCAATCAGATTATTCACCGTGTTATTCCCGCCACCACCAACGCCGACAATTTTAATTTTGGCTGATAAAACTGATTTATCAGTTATAAATTGATAACGATTTGTTTTAGGATTTTTTTTCATCACTCACCCCGCTATAATTTTTAAATTGTTTCAATGATTTAAAAAATCTGCTCGATAATTTAATAATGTACAATATTCCAATATTACCTTTGGATTGCGTTTAATTCGTACAAGCGGTTTACGAGGATAAATTTGCCGGAAAAATTGAAAAAATTATTTATGAAGTAAAAATGGTGAGCTGCAAGCGAATTAATGAAGGCTGGGCTGCTGCGCTTCTAAAGCTCAGCGGTAACATATTATCAGTCGATTACCCATCCCGTGCCCGATGTTGTCCTGGTTAACCTAATGTTAAGCGGCTGCGGGGGATTGACTGAGACATTCAACAGAGAACCCCCACATGCCTTCCGCTTCAACATTTGGTTAAATTTTTTCCGCTCTGTGTGACTTAAATATTTAATAGTTTGTTTTTATAAAATTAATTATTAATTCATAGAAATTTGTAGCAACCCTCTTTTTCCCCTTACCCATCGCATATTCCGGGTGGTAAGTCCGAAATGAGAGAGACGGCAAATTTTTACTGCTTAATTGGCTGATTGCTCTGACAGAATAATTTTCTACCTCTAAAAATCTCACATCGGGATAAAATTTTTGTACGATTTCATCATAATAAGGACCGGTTGCAAAAATAACTGCATCCGGTTGCAAGATATCCGTTTCCTTTTGAAATATATCGCCTTGTAATTTTAGCACCTCGTCTTTATAATCAGACCAATTCATTTGTGGCTGATTCCACTGATTAAACTTAAAAAAATTAGACCAAACAATGGTTCGTCTTCTCTGAGTTTCTTCATCTTTTCCAAAAATGGCTTCTCGGATATTTTTTAAGCACCAGAAAAAGTTACAAGGATAAGTAATTTCAAAATCAAAATCTTCATAATGCTTCAATATATACTGCATATCATGCTTATCGAAAAAAGATTTACAAGGGCCAATCCATCCATTATTTTCCTGCCCTACAAACACAATTTTAGGATTTGAAGTTTCATATTGCTCGTCAACCCTTATGAGAAATGGTCCGTCAATTTCTTCCAACATAGTCTCGGTAAAATTATTTTTTCCTATTATTTCATATATGCTATCAAGACTTCCGATTCTTTCATATATCTCATTAAGTTTAGTTTGTGTTAAATCGGGTTTACTATTCATCTTTTCACCTTTAACCTTGAAAGTAATAGCCTATGCTGAATTACTAAAAAATATAATAAATAATTATACTGCTCTGTTTTTTCCTGAAGAATAACAGACCATACCAGAGGCTGGGGAGCACCATGTTTTTGAGCCATATCAGGGATAGGGGTTCCGCTTTTAAAATCCTGATGAATGTTGTTAAAAAGCCCCTGGTTTTTTTGGGCATATTTTGAAATAGTTTCCCTGTGGATATTTAACCGCTGGGCAATACGAACAAGAGGGATGCCTAAGCGTGTCATCACGGCGATTTTAATCTGTGTGGAAAATTCGTGTTGAGCTGTGTCTATTCTTTGTTGATTCTTTATATTTGTTTTTTCTATATCTTCTGCAAATGCCTGGATTTC
>CAYWGN010000248.1:0-7246 GCA_964457495.1 uncultured Desulfobacula sp. | reverse complement strand
GCGAAATTGTGGAAGAGAATCATCCTGAAGAATTTTTTACCAACCCAAAATGGGACTGGATAGCCTGCCTCTGTTACACATGACACAAAAGTCAATGACAACACAATACCCTTTACTCCATTAGCTGATTTTCAACCTTACGACTCCACAACCAGGCAACGAAAGAACCTGACAGCGGGAGAAACCACAACGGTAAAGGTCTCCAACAAGTGCAATCAATTGTTTTTTATCAAAACTGGTTATGTATTTTTTAACATCAATCCAAGAAGGGGTCTTATTGTTCATAAAACCAAATGGTTTATCGTTCTTCAATCCCTCCCAGACAACATTATCGGCATCATCAATTCTTTTTGCAATAAAAGGAAATGACAATTTGTTTGAAAGATATTCTTCCCAGTCTCGGATTGCCATTTATCTATTTCGGATATATTTCAAAAGTTTTTTCAAGGATCTCATTAATTGCATTAAGGCACTGCAAAATTTCTTCAGGTGCGTTTCCTTGAGTGCAGAGATTCCGAATTATCAGTATTAGGGGCGGCATAAGTTTTAAATTCCTGACGACCTCCCAACTCATTGCCTCGTCTGTATGAAACAGCACATCACCAGCACCCTTAAAACCGCCAGTATCTGCCACTGCCTCACGAAAAATACTCCAGGCTCCCTGAAGATCTGAAAGGATTGTCTTTTCATATCCTGTCGGTGTTGTTTGAAAATTCATATTTCTCTCTTTATTAGCTATTTCCAATTTTTATTAAAATTTTATCAATTAACAATACTCAAAAATCATCTTCATCTTCATAAAAATTTTCCAAATAATTTACGGTCCGGGTCCTTTGGGTCAAATTGTGATTGTTGTTTTGTTAATGGTTTCCATTTTCAGCCAATGATTCCTTTCAGTCGTTTAAGCTGATGGAATTTATTAACCAGTTCACAACCTCCAGAACCCTCGTCAAACTCCGGGTAATACTCTTGAACACTTACCACCTCGGCGTTTGGGAAATCAACATCCTTGCAAACTTTTTTATGAAGGCCAGTATCTTTTTCCAACCATAACACCTTGAACGCTGGGGCCTGATGCCCATACCTGAATAATTTTTGATATGCGGTGTTCTCTGAAAGGGTTATCTCAAGCCAAGTGCCATCGGGCAAAAGATAATCCGGGTTGTAAAAATCATGGGTTCTTATTTTAAGGTCACGCTTTGATGCAAAATCAAGATACCACTTATTTGGTACTATATGGTCAAATATTGGTTCGAAATCATGCTGGATTTGAAGGATATCGAGCATATTTTTTATCAAGAAGGCAAATATCCTTCCCCTTGTGCCGGTTCTGTGGATCTGTATTAATTCATCAAACTGGTTTTCCATGAAGGTATTGATTATTTTATCCCACTTTTTCTGACGTCCTGCCGGGATTGGTTCTGCATAACGATCTGGTTTTCTGAATTGGAAGTTCATATCCATATTTCTACTCATCCTCTGGGAATTTTGCAAGCCTTCGAATATTATCCTTGACCTATTGAACTTGCTCTTGGAAATCCAGAGAGCAAGTTCTCTCCTGTGGATTTAGAGGATCTACCAGTTCATTAATCCCTCTACAATTTTATTTTTGTTTAGATTCTAAAAAAAATAAAATAGAAATAAAGTGCTGATGTGTTTTTTATATATAAAAATTACAGTTGAAGAATGGCCGATAACACTGCCAAAAGGCCATAAAATTGAATTGACATTTTACGTTGAAAAAATGAGATATGCCATATATAGGGTGCCTTCAATTTGTCTGGACTGAGCCTTACAAAAGCCAGGACACACCCCTAAATACAGCCCATCCTGGGTCGTTATATACTTGTTTTAGTCCACACGATACACAATTATTCCGATTAATTTAAAACTAATCTACTAAAATCAGCTATTAAAATAACACTTTACAAATATAACATACCGAGTATTATGTGACCTTTGAAATGTTTTAACGGGCAATTAATAAGAGGAGATTATGAATACTCTTTCAAACTCGGAACTATCTGAAAAAATAATTGAAAAAGCAAAATCATTAAGTGCATCCATTGCAGGGATTGCGAGCATCAAATCGTTGAAAGACTCTCCTTCCCATCAAATTTATCCGATAATCGGAATGAACCTTCAAAAACATTTCAAGAGTGTAAAAGACAGTGAGACAAACTATGAAATTGCTTGGCCCACTGATGCAAAATCAGTTCTGGTTATTGGGATTGAGCACAACATAAAGGAACCGGAACTTGATTGGTGGGACGGCAAAGGAACGCCCGGGAATCGTATTTTGATAAGGATCATTAAGGAACTTTCTGATTGGATAGAGTCTACCTTTACTATTAAAACTTACAGGCCGCCATATTTTGTTGAGAAAGGTGGCATTTTTTTAAAGGATTCTGCTGTGATACCAGATATGGTATGGATAGATTTTTCAGTCTCAAACTAAAATTAAAGTATATGGGAAAAAGCAAAGTTAAAAAAATTAAAATCTCATTCAATCATATTGGAGACCAACTTGAGCCTGGTTAAAATCCGAGGAATATGTTTTCAGCATCTGTCAAAATGTCTTTGATATATCATATAAAGGCAAAAACAATTTTGTGGAAAAAACGTGACCAGTACAAGGATATCAGTAAATTTGACGGATGCTATGTTTTAAAGACTGATCGTCTTGATCTTTCCAATAAGGAGATATGGGAAACCTATATCATGCTGACCAGGATCGAAAATGCCTTTCGGTCCATGAAATCACACCTTGGTTTAAGACCTATTTTCCATCAGAATGAAAACAGTGCCGATGCACATATTTTTATCTCAGTACTTGCGTATCACATTCTTCATACAATTGAATACATACTACGTCAGCATGGTGAGAAGCGTTCATGGGCTTCCATAAGGGAATCGTTATCAACCCATCAGCGGCTTACCATTGAGTACAATGTAAAAAAACAAAAGAAAATTGTACGACAGCACATGCGAGTCTGTAGTCGACCTGAACCGGATCATAAAAATATTTATCGAATACTGGGTCTCAATGAGGAGCCCCTGCCGAGGAAATTATACAATGCAAAATGAGTAGTGACCATAAATAACAACCAAGCCCCTGCCGATGGGTGTCTGTTATTTATTTTGACTAACTTGGGTTAAGTTCGCTATGGTTAGTTATTCTTTTGCTACTCTCACAGTATAATTCTTTACTATTATTCATAGTGAGAATTTAGATGTAATCATATCGAAAAACCTGCTCAATGGAAAGAGAATTTGAAAACCTCAATAGGATGGCTTTGAGAGTGTCACCCATTTTTCAAGTAACAAAGGCTCATTACAAAAGAGCGAAGACTTCCACTGACAACTGGTGTTCAGCGCCAGGCCATTAATCATGATGGAGACAGGGTTGTCAGATGAAACCACAATGACAATGATATTGTCTTGCTCAGCAGTGAATCTGAGAGCTGAATTAAAACGGGCACCACGGGACCTGTCTTCACCTGGAATAGAACGACCGTCCAGAAGGCAGGCAAAACCATGAAGTTTCAAGTCAGCCCCAAGATGCAGAGCGCCATCCACCTTTGACAGAGATTTTGTCAATTCCAAATATTCATAAATTTCAAGGTCAAGTGGCTGCTCAAGAGAATGACCGGAGATGAAAATGGGTTTTTCATTCAGGTCTATTACAATGGCACAACCATGCCGCTGCCTTGCTGCGCTATGAACAATACTGGTAATAATTTTAAATAAAGTGGAAGCTGCTATAGGATCCATACTGGATTCAAGCAATGCTTCTTCGACCTGTACAAGATTGGCTTTGCGGGTTGTTGACTTGAAACTGCCATCTAAAAAACTGCATACTTTATTATCATTTAGCTTTAAAAAGCCATGCTGCCCTTTAAAATCAGCAGTGATAGAAAAAGATGGTTTATCCCCTTTAATAATACCAATAATCGTTTTTTCATCAGACACCAATTTCCGATCGGAGTTTTCAACAGATTGGAGAAGCTTTCGGATATGCTTAACATTCTCCAGTATGGGTTGCTCTGCCTTTGAAAACTTTGCAATAAACTTTATCATTGGAAGCGATGGTTTTTCAACAAAAATCAATTCACCTTTTGGCCAGGCACCTTCTTCAGGAGTTCTTGATATTTTAAGGACTGCTTCCAGAATAGGGTAAATCCGAATCTTTGTGTCCCATCCAATCAGAACATTCATTTCATCGATGAGATAGTCCCGGATAGCATGAGTTGCGTACTCTTTTAGGAAACTTCCTGAAATGCCGGTGTAAAGATCTTCTTCATTGGCAATATCATGGGAGAGCCTCCAGACAGCTTGCTCCAGCCACCTTTCAGTAGGGCCGACAGAGCACATATTTGGATGGTGTTCTGTAAACCACATTTGATAAATAACAGAACTTGAACGTCCCCCATATGATATCAGCCCAGCCAATTCCAGATTTTTTTCCGGAATTAAATTGCTGAATTTTTTTTTGTCATAGGAAATGGCTGTCTTTTTCCGCCACTCATCCGTATCTATATACAATTCTTTGAATTTTGGCTCATGACCTGCCAAAAGATTTTGCGGATCATAAATGTGTATGGGATCATCCGGTTTAATGGAATAAATAACAGCTGTTCGGCTTGGACCTGAAAATTGGGTCAGACCAGCTCGCAACCCTTCTATGGTTTCGACAATACACCTGTAAGCAAAAATACATTCATCCATAAGTTTTCTCTAATTTCATAATCTTTCACCTTAATCAAGATCAAAAAAAATGTGTCACTGAACTTTTTGGATACCCTTGGATATGGGATTATAGTAGAATAAGAAAACATTTTTTGTCAAGAGAGGTTTTTTTAGAGGTCAATTGACAACGTCTATACTTTGTCATATAATTCGAGCATGACACGCTTTAAATGGGATGCTGAGAAAAATGAAATTTTTGCAAAAGAAAGAGATATTACCTTTGAAGAAATTGTTCAAAGAATTGAAGCCGGAGCAATAGTTATAAATACAGAGCATCCAAATAAAAAGAAATATCCAAATCAGAAAATTATGATAATTGATGTTGAAGGATATGCCTATATCGTTCCATATGTAATAGACAAAAATATTTTTTTTCTTAAAACAATCATTCCAAGCAGAAAAGCCACAAAAAAATATCTTGGAGGGAAAAATGGCTAAAAAAACAGAAAAAATAATACTTGATGATTATGAATCAGAAATTCTGGAAGCCTATGAAAGCGGCAAACTTGTACCTTCTG
This sequence comes from uncultured Desulfobacula sp., assembly GCA_964457495.1. Taxonomy (GTDB): domain Bacteria; phylum Desulfobacterota; class Desulfobacteria; order Desulfobacterales; family Desulfobacteraceae; genus Desulfobacula. Next base: position 1,979 of record CAYWGN010000248.1, on the reverse strand, counting down.
AATCTGGAGTTGATTTTCAGGCTATTGCCCGAAATACTATAAAAAAAAATCAAAAGATAAACATAAGGATTGCTGACAACGACCTTGCCGCTTTAAAAAGACGGGCATCCCGTGAAGGTATCCCTTACCAGACCTTAATAAGAAGTGTTCTTCATAAATATGCAAGCGGTTTTCTGAAAGATGGTGTAAACCCATAAACACTCAGGGTCTTGTTCTATATACAGCCATTTATAATTTCGTATCAATCAGTTCCATACCAGGATAGTAAACCGGTATGGAACTTGATGTATAAAAACACAATAGATCAGGTTAAACCCTGATCCAACATTGCATCTGCCACACGCCTAAATCCGGCAACATTTGCCCCGAACACATAATTGCCTTTTTTATTAAACTCGCAGGATGTTTCATAACACTGGTCATGGATATGCTTCATGACCTGATGAAGTCGTGAATCAACCTCTTCTTTGGTCCAGTTCATAAAAGTGGCATTTTGTGCCATCTCAAAACCTGAACAGGCAACCCCTCCTGCATTACATGCCTTTGCAGGGCCATAAACAATATCAGCGTTTTCCAGAAATTCCATACCCTCCAGGGTCACGGGCAGGTTTGCCCCTTCCACAAGGTATTTAACATTATTTTTTACCAGGGCCTTTGCATCATCAAGGTCAAGTTCGTTTTGTGTTGCACATGGAAATGCAATGTCGCACGGAATTGTCCATGGCCGTTTGCCCGGATAAAATTTTACTTTAAAATGGTCTGCATAATCTTTTACAACATCATTTCCGCTCAACCTGAGTTTCAACATGTAGTCAACTTTTTCACCGGTAACACCATCAGGGTCATGGATGAATCCATCCGGGCCGGAAAGGGTAATCACTTTGCCGCCAAGCTCATTAACCTTTTTTACAACCCCCCAGGAAACATTCCCAAAACCGGAAACAGTTACAACCTTGCCATCAATATTGTCATTAACATTTTTCAGCATTTCTTCGGCAAAATAAACCACACCATATCCTGTGGCTTCGGGCCTTAAATAACTTCCCCCCCAGGAAAGACCTTTCCCTGTTAAAACGCCTTTAAATGACTTGGTCATTCTGCGGTACATGCCGAAAAGATAACCGATTTCCCGTGTTCCTACCCCGATATCGCCTGCAGGAACGTCAATGGAAGAGCCAATATGCCCTGAAAGCTCGAGCATGAAACTTTGACAGAAATTCATTATTTCATTATCTGACTTGCCCCGGGGATTGAAATCTGATCCGCCTTTTCCACCGCCTAAAAGCAGGCCTGTCAATGCGTTTTTGAAAATCTGTTCAAAACCGAGACACTTGATAATGCTTAGGGTAACCGAAGCATGGAATCGAAGCCCGCCTTTATAGGGGCCCAATACATTATTAAACTCAACACGGTGACCTGTATTGACCTGAACCCTGCCCTGATCGTCTTTCCATGGCACCCTGAAACTGATTGACCGGTCCGGTTCGATCAATTGCTCAAGTATCCGGTTATTTTGATATTCCATGTTCGAATCCAGAATCGGAGTAATGGATTTAAAAACTTCTGATACTGATTGAATGTATTCCTTTTCCCAGGGATATTTTGCCTTTAGCATATCCAAAACATTATTTGTGTAAGCACTCATAAATTTTTTCCTTTTAAGTTGTTTTATTCTTCACAATTTGTACGAATTCCTTTTATCATTGGGCCTATTCTATAATCAACCTTTTTAATGACTTTAGCAATATTGTTTTTATTTTGCAAAAAACATTTACAAACTTGCTATACCTTCCAGTGGAAGGGTGATTGTCTTACGGGAGCATTATGGATCATGGCTTACAAGTTCTTGATTACTATAGCGGTTAAGCCGCCATGGTGTTTGAGTGAAGAATAAACGAGTTCATGGTGGTCAGTGGAGGTAATCTTACGTGTGACCTTCAGGTTACGTGTGACCTTCAGGTTACGTGTGACCTTCAGGT
>CAYWGN010000247.1:0-7260 GCA_964457495.1 uncultured Desulfobacula sp. | reverse complement strand
TTGATGCGCCTTGTAGATGAACCAAAATCCTGCGCTATTTCTGCTCAATTTATTTTATTTGAGGTCCTAAGGCACTAATATTTTTTTCAACAGAAAGCGTCATTTTTTTGTCATTCATGTCAAGTTAAATGACAATTGTTTCTGCCAATCGCTTGTCAAACGTGGTTTTATTTTGATGGCATACATATTGCTCTTACACTTATCTGTTCGGTAAAAATTTATTTTAACCGGCATGCAATTGTAACCGACAGGGCGGAGCTATGTTTTTGTCTAAAAATATTAATCAAAGTATAATGAAGAAATTGTTTTCCAACTCCACCACTCAACTATTTGAAGAGGTCTGTTTTGGCAGGATATCCAGCAGGCTGTATGAGATTTTGTCAAAGTCTTCTTTTTTATTACCTTCAGATGTCAGGGTTACAATATCGACATATTTGTTTAAGGCCTCAGATTTACGGGGTATCCGATTCTGCACCCAGGTCTGTTTGCTGTATGCTTTAAGAACGCTCTCTACCTGATATGTTGATATTGTCAAGACATACCTCTCACATTATTAGGCCTTATGAAACAGTGACTTCAAAAGCCTCCAATATTCTTAATCGGCAAAAATATTTAAAACTTTAGACAATTTTTATGTGAATGATATGAAATTAAATAATAAAAACCACTCAACCACTCGACTGTTTGACCACTTAACGAGGTCTGCACATGGCAGGTTCCTTATCCTTCTTGCTTTGACGGCATTGTTTGTTTTTCTGCCTGTTTTAGTTTTGGAAAGTTTTGGCAGTGATGCTGAAAATAAATATCAGGGTTTTTATGTGGTGTCTTCGTATAAAAATTTTGATGATGCCGAAGCATTGGCCGAAAGCTTGAAAGCGCAGGGCTATGACCCTTTCTGTAAAACAGTGGATATTCCGAATAAAGGGAAGTATCGTCGTGTTTATGTAACGCACTATGGAAATAAAAAAGATGCATTACTGGCTGGCAAGAAATTAAAAGAAAGTGGTGTAATTAAGGGTTTCTTCTTATTATTAAAAACCGAATCTGAAGATAAAAGAGACGCGCCTCCCAGGAATGCAGGTATAAAGGATAATAAAAATATTTCCCCCCTACCCATTTTGACAAAGATGGAAATTCCTGCTGTTCCCCCTGTTTTCATTTCAACAAAAGAGGAACCTGAGCCACTGAATATAAAAGAAATTCCGCCACCCACCACTTTGACAAAGATAGAAATTCCTGTTGTTCCAGTTTCAACAAAAGAGAAAATAGTTCCACCGAACACAGAAGAAATTCCGCCGCCCCATAAGGAGCATAGAGATAAGCCGGATTCAGGTTTGAACATGGACAAAAAACAATATGACAGCGCCATGATTGATTTCACTGCCGGAAGATATGAAGATGCTTTGGGCAAATTCAAAGAGATAATTAAAACTGAAAAAAATGAAGCCGCTACAATGCGTATAGCCGATTGTTACTATTTTTTAGGGGACAAAGGGGATGAACGGTATTTTTCAGAAGCCATCGACCAATATAAAAAAATCATCCAAAATTATCCCGGCTCAAACAAGGAAAATGAGCAGGCTATTTACGGACTTGCCCAAAGCTCCAGCCGCTTAAATCTTTATTACGAAGCGTTAATGGAATTTAAAAATCTCTGTTTGGGATATCCTGAATCAGGCTACTTTCCAGAATCTTTATACATGATGGGTAAAATGTATTACAAAACAGAGAATTTTAATGGAGCAATCATGAAATTTAAAGAATACATAAAAAGATTTCCAGAGGGCAAACGTGTCAGCCATGCATATTTCGGTGTGGGGGATTGCTATTCCCGGATGCGTCAATTTGATGACGCTGATGTCTGGTACGGCAATGCATTGAAAACCTTGCCCGCTCTTGAAGATATTCCCGAAGACATTTTCTCCACTCTGGGATCACATTACTTTCAAACCGGAAAATATAATGAGGCACTGAGAGTTTTTTTTGTCTATCTGAATCTGTTTCCCAAAGGCAAAAATTGCGGGAACGCTCTTTATACGATCGCCAGATCCTTTGAGGAAATGGGTCAATTGCCTCAAGCCCTTAAGGCGCTCAGTCTTGTGGTTGAACGATATCCCGGAAGCAGTGAAGCCCTGAAGAGTGCACTAATTATGGCGAATATCGGGGTTAAAGATCCAGAAATAAAATTGCCGGTATATATCCTTTCCGGAATGGATTATTACAGGAATACCATCGAGGCATACGATAAAATAAGGGAGAAACTTTCCGATCTTGACAGGGAGGAAGAGTTGGTATTTCGGGAAGAGTTGGTATTTCGGGAAGAGTTGGTATTTCGGAAGGGATACGCCCTGATAAAAAAGAAAAGGTATCAGGAGGCATTTGATAATTGTCGTATCCATCTGAATAGATTTCCTAACGGCAAGTATAAAAAAGCGGGCGAGAAAAATCTCATTTTGAGTGCAGGCGGCCTGATTGACGATTATTATTCAAAGAAAGACTATCTCGCTGTTTCAGAGGTATATTTTAATTCTGATAGAAACGTTCTTTTTGGGAATGGCAATTTTGACATGTTATTCAAGATCGGAACCAGCCTGGAAAAAATTGATCTGTCAGGCCATGCGGCCGGAGTCTTCAAGGAAATGATCAAAGTATTTGCAGAAGATAAAAGGATCAACGAGGTTTTACTTGCCATTGCAAAAATTGATTATGGCAGGAGTGATTATAAAGGTGCAAGCAAGAGATTGAAGGAACTGCTTGGAAAACGGTCAGGCGTGGATAAAAAGACAGCTATGACTGCCAGGCAGTTGTTGGGTGATATCTGTTACAAAGAAGGGCTTTTTAAAGAAGCAGTCGGTTTTTATTCGGAAGTTCTGGGTACCGAAGAAGGAGTTGAGGATAGTGCGGCTATCCGTAAAAAGTATGCTGATTCACTGAGAGGGATGGGCCTGTATTCGTCTGCTCTTATAAATTATAAAAGGGTTCTGAAAAATTGCAATGACCTTACGCAAAAATGCTCCGCTTCTTTAATTATGGGTTCTTATGATGGATTGGGAGATTGTTTATATAGTGAAGGTAAGTATCAGCCGGCGATCATGATGTATGAACAGTCCTTGAAGAGCGCTTCTGAAGATAAACAGAACTTGTGGGCTATATTCAATATAGGGCGGGGATACGCAAAACTGGGTAATAAGCCTATGGCTGATAAATCATTCAGTTTATTAAAAAATGAAACTAGCAATGAATTCTGGTCGAGGGTGATGGATTATTACACAGCAGATAAAAACTGGAGTACTGGACTGGAAATATGAGGGATAGAGCAACTAAATTCGAACCGGAGAAGACCTTGTTTTTACAGCAGTCATTTAAGGATTTTGATCTGGCAACCGAAAGGCTGCAAAAGGCCTATGCCAGCCTGGAAGAGAAATTTGAAAGTATAAATAAAGAGTTGAAGTGTAAGAATCTTGAATTGCAAGAGGCCCTGGCAGAAAAAGAGAAGATAAGCAGCTATCTTCAAAATATACTCGAAAGTCTTACGACTGGCGTAGTTGTAACGGATATGGAAGGAAAAACAACAATGATAAATCGGTGTGCTGAGGTGTTTACAGAGTTTTCGAAAGAAGATGCAGTGGGCACAGAGGCAGAATTATTGTATGAAAACAAAATTTCGTTCGGTTTGAAAGCTTGCTTTGATTTTAAAGATCTTGATGGCGGCTTGGGAGAGAAAATAAGACTGAAAGGAAGGATATTGGAAATCTTCGGTTCCGCCGTCAAGACGGAAAAAGGGGAGAAAATAGGAAAGGTTATTCTCCTTCGCGATATTACAAAGCTTGAGAAACTGAAAGCAACGGTGAAAAGGACGGAAAAACTTGCCGCAATGGGTGAAACTGCAGCAAACCTTGCCCACGAAATAAGAAACCCTTTGGGGAGCATAGAGCTTTTTGCTTCTTTGTTGAAAAAGGACATGAAAGATAAAAAAAACCGTGACAGGGCATCTCATATCATAAGTTCTGTCAGAGATATGGATAACAAGATTTCCAATCTGCTTCTATTTGCGAGAGACCAGAAGCCGCCGATGAAAAAGATCAATGTTCATAACGCGCTTAAAGAGATTATAGCTTTTTCCGAACAGATTATTAAAAAAGGAAATATCCTTCTCACGGTAAACTATGAAGATGTTGATCCGATAATTACCGGCAATGCCGAGATGTTGAAACAGATATTTTTGAATCTGTTGCTGAACGCCATTCAGGCGATGCCAAAGGGAGGGAATCTTTATATTGAAACACGAATTTTTGATGACCGCTATGAAGGGGGAACTCATGGTTCAAACCTGGAAATCAGGTTTGTGGATACGGGTTGCGGGATACCCTCTGAAAATATAAAAAAGATATTTGATCCTTTTTTTACCACAAAGGTTAAGGGGGCAGGTCTTGGCCTTGCCATTGTCCACAATATTGTTGATATTCACGGCGGTTCGATAGATGTGGAGAACAACAAAGGCGGGGGTACGGTTTTTAATATTACATTTCCTAATGATTGCGGTGAGCTATGAAAACAAAAACGATTTTAATTGTTGATGATGAGCCATCAATGAGGATTGCCCTTTCCGAATCCCTGGAGAGTTGCGGATATAATGTTGAAACCTCTGAGAGCGGCGCAGATGCCCTGGCAAAATTTCAAGAGGGTAAATTTGAGGTTGTTATAACCGACATGAGGATGCTCGGAATGGGCGGAATGGAGGTACTGCGTGGCATTAAAAAGGTTTCTTCCAGGACCCCTGTTATCGTCATAACAGCTTATGGGACGGTCAACACAGCGGTTGAGGCGATGAAAGAGGGGGCTGCAGACTTCATTATGAAGCCTTTTTCAGTAGAACATCTGGAATCGATTGTTAATAAAGTGGTGGCCCAAAAAGACGGAAAGGGTGAAGAAGGATCGGAACATGATTCAAAGAGATGCTTGTCTCAGGCAAAAAAGATTATTACGAAAGATGAAACAATGCTTGCCCTTCTGGAGTTGTTGAAGGCCGTATCAAAAAGCAAATCAAGTATTTTGATACAGGGTGAAAGCGGTACGGGCAAGGAGCTGGTTGCGCGCTACATACACAGTCACAGCGACAGGGCGAATATGCCGTTTGTGGGGGTAAATTGTGCCGCTATTCCCGGCAATCTTCTTGAGAGTGAAATGTTTGGACATGAAAAGGGTGCATTTACCGGCGCGTCTCAAAGGAGATTGGGTAAATTCGAGCAAGCCGCCGGGGGGACATTGCTGCTGGATGAAATCAGTGAAATGGATATTCAGCTCCAGGCAAAGCTCCTTCGTGTTATACAGGAATCCGAGGTCGACAGACTGGGCGGCGGTGCTCCAGTGCCTGTGGATATTAGAATAATTGCCACAACAAATACAGATTTAAAAAAATGTATTGAGGAGAAAAAATTCCGGAGTGATCTCTATTACCGCCTGAATGTAATACCTGTGAGAGTACATCCCCTGAGAGAAAGAAAGGGAGACATCCTTTTTCTCTGCGAGTATTTTCTGGAAAAATACAGCCTGCTCAGCAAGACGGCCAGGCCAGCCTTATCAAGGGAAGTTGCAAGAATGCTGGAAAATTACAGTTGGCCGGGCAATGTGAGGGAACTGGAAAATGTTATTGAAAGGGCAATGTTACTATCCTGCGGCGAGATGATCCAGTCTGAACATCTCTATCTGGAAAGTGAAAACGAGAGTAACAGACAACCGGCGGAAGCGGCATTAGAGTTGGCTACCTTAAAAGACGTTACATTAAAGGATGTAGAAAAAAGTTTTATACTTGAAACTTTGGAGAAGGTGGAAGGAAACAGGACCAGAGCGGCAGAGATTTTAGACGTAAGCGTGCGAACAATTCGGAATAAACTAAATGGATATAAAAAAGAGGCAGGGGTTAGGGCTTAGAGATTTGATCTCATGCATCCTGGCACAAGCATTGCATAGAATGTCATTAAACAACAGAAAGGAGCATTCCCATGGATGTGTTATTTGACAAAAATATAGAAATGTTGTCTGGTGCTTTGGATTTTCGATCGGAAAGGCATAAGGTGATAGCCTCAAACATCGCAAATATAGATACCCCAAACTACAGGCCCAAGGATATTGTTTTCAAAGAAGAGCTGAAAGCCATTATCGGTAATGGAGAGGGGGTAACCATGAGCAGAACCAGAAAAAATCACCTTTCCGAACGGTCAATTCCCGGCAATAAAACCGATTTTGAGGTGGTCGATGCCGGGGAAAAGGTTGATCTTGACAAAGAAATGGCAAAATTGGCGGAGAACAATCTTATGTATAATCTTACTGTAGAATTCCTGTCAAGAAAGTTCAGGAGTTTGAATACTGTTTTAAGGGACACCAAGTAATATGGATTTTTTGACAACATTTAAGATTTGTGGATCCGGGCTTGCGGCCCAGAGGGCAAAGATGGACGTAATTGTATCCAATCTTGCCAACATTAACACAACGCGTACGGCCGAGGGGGGACCATACAAAAGGAAGTCCATTGCTTTTTCTTCCGAGCCGATAAAGGAAAGTTTTAATGATACCCTGCAAATGGTAAAAGTAGAAAATATCGTGCAAGATAAAGGGAGCATAAAGAATGTCTTTGATCCGAGTCATCCTGACGCGAATATAGAGGGTTTTGTGGCCATGCCGGATATAAATACGATTTCTGAAATGGCGGATATGATAACTGCAAACAGGGCATATGAGGCCTGCGTTACTGCATTCGATGCAACAAAGAATATGGCTCTCAAGGCCATGGAATTAGGAAAATAAGCGCAAATTAAGGAGGCGTTTAAAGATGGAAAATATACCGATTAGGGGCGACCTTTTGTCCCCGATTTCAGACATTACAAAACAAAGAGAAAACGGTAATGTCCAGGAAAACGAAGGTTCTTTCGGCAACATTTTAACGAGCAAGATCGAAGAAATCAATAAGCTTAAAGCAGATGCAGATGATGCTATCACAAAGGTGGAATTCAGTGACTCGGGGAGCATTCATGAGGCAATAATTGCCATGGAAAAGGCAAGTATTTCCTTTAATACAATGCTTCAGGTAAGGAATAAGATGTTAGAGGCATATCAGGAAGTCATGCGGATGCAGGTTTAGTTAGTGTTTGAACGAAAACTCACCCATTTACTGCGTTGCTGCAAAATCCTGAAATCCTCATGTACATTAGTACACTCCGGTTTCAAGATTTTTTGCGCCTTGTATATGGGCAACTTTTCGCC
>CAYWGN010000246.1:0-7288 GCA_964457495.1 uncultured Desulfobacula sp. | reverse complement strand
GACCTTCAGGTTACGTGTGACCTTCAGGTTACGTGTGACCTTCAGGTTACGTGTGACCTTCAGGTTACGTGTGACCTTCAGGTTAGAGCTTGTAGCAATGTCCATCCAGCGGACGTAAGGCGATCACCCTGGAACGGGTTATGCAAAATTTCTTATGGCAAATATCCAATTTTGGCAGATTGATGTCTACATCAAGGCTGGAAGTTGAACAGAATCGTTGATTGCCCTGCTTGAATTTTTCCTTGACTTGACTTTTTTTGCTTTGAACACTATTTTTATGCAAAATTTAATATGAGGTTAAAAAAAACCATCTATATGAAAACAAGAATCATTACCATTGTGGGAAAATCCAATTCTGGAAAAACCACTCTTCTGGAAAAAGTGATTGCCCTTTTGACGGACAAAGGATACAAAATAGGATCTGTAAAGCATGCCCATGACGGATTTGAAATGGACAAAGAAGGAAAAGACAGCTGGCGTCACAGGAAAGCCGGAGCCGGGGCCACCCTTGTTATCACTGAAAATAAAATTGCCATGGTTAAAGATGACACAACAAGTTATATTGAAAAAATGCAATCTTATCTGTCTGATATGGATATTATTTTAGCAGAAGGATTTAAAAAACAAGACCTTCCTAAAATCGAGGTTTTCAGGACTCAAAGTGTACACAAAGAACCCCTTTGTATGGAAGATGAAAATTTGATCGCCTTTGTTACAGATTCAGAGTATGAGCCGAACGTGCCGATATTTGGACTTGATGATATAAATCAGATAGCAGATTTCATTGAATTTAACTTTTTGAAAAATTAGCCCGGTGAAAAAGAAGATAAAACAAAATAAAAAATGGTGGGTATATGGCCCAGTCATTGTCCTATCCTTTCTTTTTATGGATTGCCTTTGCCTGGCAAATCAGGATCAAACCAGGGGTTATCATTGCATTACCCAATTTAAAACCGGAGCTGTAAACTGGACCACTGGAAATATTTCAGCCATTGGTAAAGCATCTCCCAAAGATAACAATGAAACCTCCCATGAGCTGGTTCCCGGACTGGCCAGGGCAGATGCAAATCGGCAGCTCATAGAAATTTTAAAACAAATAAAAATTAACCCGTCATTAAGCATTGATGCCTATGCCTCTAAAAATGATATCATTTTAGCGGGTATAGAAAAAACTGCAAGGGATGCCGTTATTTTAAAGCAATATTATACCTCGGCTCTTGCCGTGGAAATTATGATTGAAACCAGTATGTTTGGAGGGTTTTTACAATTGGTATTGCCGGAAGAAATCCGACAGATACCTAAAATCAATCCGGAAATAAGTCAAGAAAAAAATATTGCAATCATCGGGGAACCTCTCTACTCGGGTTTGATCATCGATGCAACGGGCCTGGAGGTAGAACCTGTGCTTAATCCTGTTATTGTCAGCGAACAGGGCCATGCTATATATTCTTCTGCTTTTATAAGCAGAGACTTTGCCGTTCAAAACGGGGTATGCAAATATCTTTGCAGTATGGATCAGGCATTAAAGGACAAAAGGATTGGCATTCATCCACTGATTTTCAAGGGATTGCGTAAGGAAGGCAAACCCAATACAGCCATTGTTATCAGCATGTCGGATTACAGCCTGCTGGAAAAAACAACGGAACGCCACAGTTTTTTAAAAGAATGCCGGATTATTATTGTAAATGATTAATTAGTGCCTGACCGAAAACCCGTGTTTGGATGAAAAGTTGCCCATATGCGAGGCACAAGAATTTTTGCAACCGGAGTGTACTGTAGTACATGAGGCTTGCAAAAATTTGAAGCAACGAAGCAGATGGGTGAGTTTTCATTCAAACACTAATTAAAGGATTTGCCATGGACACCTACATTCCCACCAGAGAAGATGCATTTGCATTATTAAAAAAATATAATCAAAAACAAGGATTAATCCGCCATGCTCTTTGTGTTGAAGCTGTCATGGGCCATTTTGCCCGCAGGTTTAATGAAGACGAAGAAAAATGGCGGGTCATAGGCTTGGTGCATGACCTTGATTATGAGAGATTTCCTGAAGAACATTGCCATAAATGTGTTGAATTGTTCAAAGAACACAATTGGCCTGAGGACTATATTCGGGCCGTCATCAGTCATGGTTGGGGAATTTGTACTGATGTTAAACCTGAAACAAATCTTGAGAAAACACTCTATGCCATTGATGAACTCACAGGTCTTGTGGCAAGTTCAGCCCTTGTCAGGCCATCAAAAAGTATCCTTGATATCAAGGCAAAATCCGTGAAAAAAAAATTTAAGGACAAGAATTTTGCCGCAGGAGTTGACAGACAGGTGATCCTGAATGGTGCTGAATTCCTGGATATGGATCTTTCCGAATTGATCACACAAGTCATATTGGGAATGCAGCCTGTGGCCCAAGACATCGGGTTAAAAGGAAATCTATAAGGGCCTTCCCGCCCATTCGACCATCCACATGGTAAGGAGCAGGGCAACAGACTTTGACAATAACTTATCGGATGCCTTCCATAAAATCCGGTTTGAGAAAAGCCGGATCAGGATAGGCATAAAATCCTTTGCCTGTTTTAACTCCCAGATCTCCCTTTTCCACAAAGGTTTTCAAATAGGCGACATTGGCCCTGCGTTTAGGATCATTGGTTTTTTGAGCCCAGTAATCCGTAATTTTGTAGATGGTTTCAAGACCCACGGAGTCCATGATACCAAAGGGTCCCACAAAGGTTTTCATGATGCCCATCCAGGCACGGTCAATATCTTCCGGGGATGCAACCTGCTTTGATGCCAGACCCAGGGCCGATCCCAGCAGCTCCGTCAGCATGGTGTTAAACACATAACCGTGCTGTTCCTTTTTCAGCTCAATGGGATACTGGTCAATGGCTTTGCAGAAAGCCAGGATGGTTTCCAGAGTTTTTACAGAAGTCCCGGGATGTGGCATGACATCCACTACATTGGTAATGGAGCAATCGTGGAAATGCAATGCTGCAAACCGATCCGGCCGACCAGTAGCATCCGCTATCATGGAGGGCACAAGGGTGGAGGAATTGGTGGTGAAAATGGTGTGGGCCGGACAGATCTTGTTGAATTGTGAAAACACCTTTTGTTTCAGTATGGGATCTTCAGGTACAGATTCACTGATCAGATCAGCTGATTTACCTGCTGATTCTGGATTGCTGGTAAATTGAATCCGCAACAACCCGGCTTTTGCCTTTTCCCCATCTATCCTGCCCTGGTCTACAAGACGACCGGCAAGCTTTTGTATCCTTTTTTCTGCCTGTTCCAGGGCCTGTTCAAAGGCATCATAAATGATCACATCAAATCCTGAGATTGCACTAACCAAGCCAATCTGCAGACCCATGGTTCCGGCACCTATAATTAATATGTTTTTCATCTTATTTCGGTTCCTTACATGTTTATCTATTATCAATGGCATTCTGCCAGGGCGGATAAAATTTCTTTGATTTCCATTTTCCTGGCTTTGACAATAATTATATCAGCATACCACCGTCACAGATAAGGCTTGCACCAGTGGTGAACGAGGCGGCATCAGAAACCAGATAAAGCACGGCTCCGGCCATTTCTTCAGGAGCTGCATAGCGACCCATGGGAATCTGATCCAAAGCATACTTGCAGATCTCCTCAGAAGAAATGATGGCACTGGCAAACTGAGTATCTGTAAGCCCTGGTAAAAGGGCATTAACCCGAATTCCCTTTGGGGCAAGTTCCCTTGCCAGGGCCTGGGTCATGTTAAGCAACGCCGCCTTGCTGGCTGCATAAACCCCCTGGAACAACCCAGGCTTTATGGCATTGACAGAGGATACATTCACAATGGCACCTTTGCCTTTCATCAAGGGAACCGCATATTTGATCATGAAAAAAGGGCCTTTCAAATTTACATCCAGAGTCTTGTCCCAGATACCTTCATCTGCCGTGAGCATTTCACCAAAATGGGGGTTGGTGGCAGCATTGTTCACCAGAATATCCACGGCCCCGTATTTTTCCATTATTGTTTCATACATGGCCTTGATCTGATCCGGGTGACCCATATGACAGGCCATGGCCTCTGCGCTATGACCCTTTTCCCTGATCCCGGCGGCGGCAGCTTCCAGACTTTCAGCCTTCCGGCTCACCAGAATACATTGTGCGCCGTATTGGGCTAGTTTATGTGCAATGGCCAGGCCGATTCCCCGGCTTGCGCCAGTGATAACCGCAACTTTTCCTTCCAGGTCAAACTCTTTCATAAGTATTGTTCTCCATTTTTTAAATTGAAATATTAATTGAAAAAATTACAAATCAGATGATTCAATGACCTTGAGAGCTGTTTTCTCAAGGCCTGTGACAGCAAAAATCAACAACGCAAACCTCTTGTTATTCGTGATTTTGTGAAAAAAGCGGTAATAAATCTGCTGGGCAATGACGGCCAGCCTGAACAGGCCAAAACAATAATAAAAATCAAACTTCCGTGTACTCCGGCCGGTTCGTTTTTCATAATGATCCAGTATTTCCTGCCGGGTCAGGGCACCTGCCATGTTGGTGGGCATGGTTCGCATCACCTGCATATCAGCGGGATCATTTTTTTCCACCCAATAGGCAAGAGAGTTGCCAAGATCCATCAAAGGATCACCATAGGTTGCCATTTCCCAGTCCAGGACACCAATTATTTTTTCCGGCCTGCCCGGGTCCAGAACCACATTGTCCAGCTTGTAATCATTGTGTACAATGGCGGGACAATCTGTATCCTCTGGCATTTTGTCTTTCAGCCAGGCCATGACAGGTTCAAAATCCGGGGCATCTATCGTTTTTGCCTTGCCGTACCGGCCGGTCCAACCATCCACCTGGCGCTGGACATACCCTTCGGGTTTCCCGACAAAATCAAGACCAGCCTTTTTTAAATCAATGGTGTGGATCTGGGCCAAAAGATCCGTGAGCGTTTTACACAGGTTTTCTGCCTGTTCCATTGAAAAAAAAAGCCCTTTGGGCAGATCTTTTCGAAGGATGATGCCGGATAATTTTTCCATGACAAAAAAGGGGCTTCCGATGATTGCGGTATCCTCTGTAAATGCCAGGGGTTTCGGACAGTAAGGGAAAACCGGATGTATGGCCTTAAGTATCCTGTATTCCCGCCCCATGTCATGACCTGCCTTTACCCTTGCACCTATGGGGGGACGGCGCAGCACCATCTTTCGGCCACCCATATCAATCAAATAGGTCAGATTGGAAAACCCGCTGGGAAACTGGGAAATGGTCATATCACCAGTCAGGCCGTCTATATTTTCCTGCAAAAATGCTTTTACCGCAGATAGGTCAATTTCCTCCCCCGGCCTGATTTTCCCGGCTTTATCTGTTGCCTGCATGACTTTTCCCTTTCTTTGTTTTCATGGATTGTTATACAAGGCAGAAGGCTTCTACCATCCCCACCAGATGATCTGCAAACTGATCCACAGATACATTTAATTTTTTATATTTCCATTGTTTCAAATACCATTCCTGCTGCATGGCCTTTATGATACTGGCTGTCAGATGATGATTTCCGGGTTTGAAAACATCTTGTTTCTCTCCTGCCACAAGAATATCCGTGAGCATTTTCTGTGTGTGATCTTCCATGGATTTGACCGCAGCAATATTCCGGGCTTCCATAAAGGTGAAGAAAAACCACGGGCGGAATAATTCAGACAGGAAAATGTGGGCTTTTATAATCGCTTTCAGCTTTTCCCAGGGCGCTTCATGGGTTTTTGAAACCTGTTCAATGTCTTTTTTTATAATGGCCCAACCCTGGGTCTGTATGATCCCCAGAAGGTCATTTTTGCATTTGAAATAGGCATATAACGACCCCAGGCTCATGCCGGTCTTTTGGCTTAAATCCCTCATACTCATGGCCTGGAAGCCTTTTTTATAGGAAATATAAAACACAGCATTAAAAATTTTTTCCAGATTGTTGACAGCGGTTATTTCCTTTTTAATCCTTATGGTGTTCTGATTGTTACGATACACCTCCCTGGAAATATCCTGGTTTGAGATCCCATATATTTTTGTAAACTCTTTAAACTCCATCAGGGTTTCCTGAAAAAATTATTTTGCTTTCTGATATGTTTTTAATATCCGTTTTGCCAGCGAGGTTTTATGAACCTCATCTGCTCCGTCATAAATTCTTGCAGCCCGTTCATGGCGGTAAAAATATGCCAAGATGGTGTCGTCGGTCATGCCCAGTCCCCCATGGGCCTGGAGAGCCCGGTCCACAATTTTATTCATGGTGTTGGCCACCACAAACTTGATCATGGAAATGGAATCCCGTGCCCGGGCAGCACCGATATTATCAATCTGCCAGGCAGAATTAAGGGTTAAAAGCCTTGCTGCCTGAAGCTCGGAAGCAGATTCTGCAATCCAGTTTTGAATGGTCTGTGTGCTGCCAAGGGTTTTGCCTGAAGGAGAAATCACCCGCTCATTGGCCCGCTGACAAAGAAGGTCAAAGGCCCGCTGACAGATGCCCAGCCACCGCATGCAATGGTGAATCCTGCCCGGTCCCAGCCGGTCCTGGGCAATGACAAAGCCCTGGCCTTCAGGTCCCAGCAGGTTTTTTTGCGGCACCCGGCAGGATTCAAACAGAATTTCTGCATGACTTGAATAATCACTGCCTTCATGGCCCATGACCGGAATATTCCTGACCCGGTTAAACCCTTTGGTAGCTGTGGGAACAAGAATCATGCTGGCCTGAAGATAGGTGGATGCTTCCGGATTGGTGACGGCCATGACAATGGCAAAATCCGCCCCGTCCGCTGCTGTGGTATACCATTTGTGGCCATTGATGACATAATCATCCCCGTCCTTTACTGCTGTGGTTTCCAGCATGACCGGATTGGACCCGGGCATATCCACCTCCGTCATGGCAAAACAGGACCGGATATCTCCTTTTACCAGAGGATTGAGAAAGCGTTGTTTTTGTTCTTGGGTTCCATGGAGGTGCAGGATTTCAACATTGCCGGCATCCGGTGCCTGGCACCAGAAGACATAATGACCTAAAGGGGTTCGACCCAACGCTTCGGACACAAGACCGTGTTCAAGCAGGGAAAGCCCCATTCCCCCGCACTCAACCGGAAAATTGGGAGCCCACAATTCCATTTTTTTTACCATGGCCTGTTTTTCCCTGAGTATGGGCAGCAGGTCCTTAAAATCCTTTGCCAGAAATTCCGGTTCAAGGGGGATGAGTTCCTTTTCCACAAACTCATTTATCATATCCACAATGGTTTGAATCTTATCTGAAATTTTAAAATCCACTACTATCTCCTTT
>CAYWGN010000245.1:0-7433 GCA_964457495.1 uncultured Desulfobacula sp. | reverse complement strand
CAAATTATAAACTTTTTTGTTCAATTGAGGCGACAACTACCCTGACACATAGGGGAATCAATTCGATCAATGGGATTGAATTGGCGGATCTCAGGTGATGCATAGCTTAAATACTCACGTATTGTAATTTTATTCTGCCAATTGCCCGTCAATTTGGCAAGAGCTATGCCGCCAAAAAAAAGAAAAAGAAGAGTCAAAGCAATAAATCCTGAAGTGAAAGATTTTGAGCCGTTAAAAAGCGAGAATTGAATAGTGTCTTTTTCTGGACAGTTTTCTATGCATGCCAGACATGCGGAACATTCCGTTGAATGAACCCATATCTTCTGGCTTATGGGAATCATCCCCGGACAACTTTTGTCACATTTTCCGCACTCTGTGCAACTGGAAGGATGTCTGTGGATTTTGCCCATGCTGAATAGACCGATCAGTCCCAATAAAGCCCCATATGGACACAGGTATCGGCACCAGAAATTTTTAATGAAAATAGATAATAACAGGAGTCCAATTAAGACAAGAAGAGCTGAGGTCGAAATCTGAGTAAAAAATTTAAGCATTTTTATATCGGCAAAACGATTGTAAGGGCTTTGAATAAATTGCTCAATGCTGTTGATCGGCATTTTATAAAATATCTGGTAAATAAAGAATCCGGCAATCAAATATTTCAAGGAGCGCAATGAAAAATCAATAAAGGAAGGAATGTTCAACTTTTTTTTGAACAAAACCATGTGCAGTTTGGCCAGATATTCTGATAAAAATCCTAGGGGACAGATCCAGCTGCAAAAACCTTTTTTTGTAAATAGAGCTGTAGCGCAGATGATCAAAAATAGAATCAATCCTGATGGATGAATGTTGTTGATCGATCCTGTGTAGAGCCAGTGTTTCAGACTGACCAGGGCGCTGATGGGCAAAAATGCTTCAACTCCGGCAGGTCTTTCAAAATCGGGAATCATTCCTTTTTCAAGATGAGAAACAAACAGATAAAATTTTATACCAATGAAAAATACAAGAATTAGAAATAGAACTTGAATCACCCGTCTTGCTGGAATCATAGATGTTTTCATTGAAATTGCCTTATTAAATTATCGTTATGTTGATTTACATATCAAACTTGGAAATAAAATTACTTGATCTAAGTCAATGATTTGGTAATTATATTCACTAAGATGCAAAAACAATATTTTTTAACAGCCAATATTATTTTATATTGTGAAAAGTGGAAAGAAACCGTTCGCTTTTACAAAAATACTTTGTATTTGGAGGTTATTTTTTCTTCAGATTGGTTCATCGAATTTTCATTAAATGATAAATCACGACTCAGTATTGCTGACCAAAAAAGAACTTCAATAAAAAGCGTTAATCCAAAAGGCATAACGATAGCGTTACAGGTCAAAAATATTGATATGGTGTGGAATGATTTTTTTGAAAAAGACCTTAATCCTACTCAAATTAAAAACCATCCATGGAATGCAAAGGTTTTTTATATTTTTGATCCTGAAGGGCATCGAATAGAAATATGGCAGACATTGTAATTCTACCAAACTTATAGATCGTACTCTTTTTAGAAAATTCTGTAATCTATAGATTTTCCCAAACGATCTTGTTAAGAATGCCCGATGTAAGAAAAGTTAGTGCCGATTCTAAGCGCCATATCCGTTGTGATTGGATGTGTGCAGGCTAAAATCCGGTGCAAATGAATTTGCAGGCCTTAAGGGGCTGTTTTAATAGTAGTTCTTGAACTTATCCCAGTAGTTCTTATCCTTTTGCTGCCAGTCAGCACCAAATTTTCTTTCATAAAAGGAGGCAAAGTTATCAAACCATCGCCACCAGGTATTCTTTCCCTAGGCCAGGGCTTTCAGCACATCCTGTAAATGCTGTTCAATATTGACCATTTCCTCTTTGGGAAGAAAGTATTTTCAGCTAATTTTTTCCCTATCATTTACGCAATAATCTTGTCAAGCATAAATATTGTTTGATATTATTGAACAACAAACTACCCATGCGCAGGGAAACAGCTTATCCTTCAAATAATTTTTTCTTTTTAATCGCTGCAAACAGCCAAAATAAAACCCTGAGCGGACTTTAAAAAAATTTTAGAATTACTATTCTAAATCACAATATTATAAAATAATGTTTCATAATATGAAATGAATATTTTAGGTCTTTAAACCCATCGGCCAATACTTAAATAGTATTCTCCTTCTTCTTTTTTGCCGCGTTTTATGCAGCCATTCCCATAAATACAAGATTTTTTTTTCAAAACCTTTTTTGCCTTTTCTGTCTGCTCCTGTGTCAGGTGACCTGATTGTATAAGGTCTGATAATGAGCAAATTCTGAATTTATCCTGGGAATGTAAATTAGAAAGCTGATCCTTGTGCCCCCCTCTTTTTATGGTATAGGGTTTATCAATCAGAAAAACAGGCAGGGTTGAGCTGACCCGAAGCCAGAGGTCATAATCTTCACAAACCAAAAAAGTTTCATTAAAATACCCTTTCATGTCAAACAACTGCCTTTTCATCATAACAGCGGACGGGCTGACCAGACAAAGGTTTAACGACTGCTCAAATATCATTCCCGATGGTTTCTTATGTTTAACTTTAGGATTCACTTTTTTCCCGTTTCTTATCCATATCTCTTCAGTCTGACAAATCAAGGCTTCAGGATGATCATTGAAAAATTCCATTTGGCAGGATATCTTTCTTTTATCCCAGGCATCATCAGAATCCAGCAAAGCAATAAATTCACCTCTGCTCTGTTTTATCCCTTTGTTCCTAGCCGCACTGACGCCTTTGTTTTCCTGACGTAAAACCGTGATTTCATTTTTATATGGGTCAAGTAATTCTTGAGTATTATCCTCTGATCCATCATCTATAATTATAAATTCAATATTTGGATAATCCTGTAAAAGAACAGAGTCAACAGCATCTTTCAAGGTCCAGGCACGGTTATAGGTAGGCATGATCACGCTGACAAGAGGATGCTTAATAATCATGCTATTTATCTTTCCTTCCTTAGGTCTTTCAATTTAATCTTCAATATATCTATAGCGCCATTTAGCAAATGAAGTTTGGGCTCATGATATCTTCATCAAAACCAAATAGTTTTATTTATCACAATTTTTTGTCTGTTCATACATTCTATTTTCCCACAGCTTGTTTTTTCTCTTGCATTTTTCCATGAAATAAAAAAGAATAAACATGAGTTATCCTTGACATAATAACGCAAATCATTTAATTAAGGGCCTAAATTTACAGGTATTTATTATCTACAAAGAGGATATTATGGTAAAAGGCAAAACCATCAAACATTTAATTGACAAAGAATGGTGCAAAGGGTGTGGTATCTGCATTCATTTCTGTCCCAAAAATGTTCTTGAATTTGATAAAAACGAGAAGGCAGAAGCTGTAAGACCTGAAGATTGCATTGCCTGTAAGCTGTGCGAACTTCGTTGCCCTGATTTAGCAATACAAATCATAGAAGATCAGGAAGGGGAAAATGAAAGACAATAATAATATCAGATTTGTCCAGGGAAACGAGGCCTGTGTGGAAGGTGCTATCTATGCCGGGATAGATTTTTTCGCAGGATACCCCATCACCCCGTCCACTGAAATAATGGAACATCTGGCGTCCCGCCTTCCCAAAAAAGGCGGAAAATTCATCCAGATGGAAGATGAAATTGCATCCATGGGTGCCATTATTGGTGCCTCCCTCACTGGCAACAAAGTTATGACGGCCACCTCGGGCCCGGGATTCTCTCTTAAGCAGGAAGCCCTGGGGTATGCCTGCATGGCGGAAATCCCCTGCGTTATTGCAAATGTACAGCGTGGAGGCCCTTCAACAGGGAATCCCACCCATGTCAGCCAGGGGGACGTAAACCAAGTCAGATGGGGTACCCATGGCGACCATGCCATCATTGCCCTGACTGCATCCAATCATCAGGATGTGTTTAAAATAACGGTTGCCGCCTTTAACATGGCTGAAACCTATCGAACCCCGGTTGTCATCCTTTTGGATGAAGTTATCGGCCATATGCGTGAAAAGCTTGTGATTCCGGAACCAGGAGAAATTCCTGTGGTGGAACGTCTTAGAACTTCTGTCAAAAAAGGTGTGGATTATCATCCTTACCTTCCAAGAGAGGACGGCAGGCTGCCCATGTCTGATTTCGGTTCTGAACACAGATATAATGTCACAGGCCTTTTCCACGACATGTGGGGATTCCCGAGCAATGACCCACAAGTTGTCAGCGAACTTATGCGACACCTTGTGGACAAAATAGAAAACAATGTCAATGAAATCAACATGTATAAGGAATACTGGCTGGATGATGCTGAATATATCCTGATCTCCTATGGATCATCTGCAAGATCTGCCATTCACCTGGCAAAAAACAGGAGAGCACGGGGCATAAAGATTGGCGTTCTGGAACTGCAAACCCTCTGGCCCTTCCCTACTGAGATGGTCAGAGAAAAATGTGCCGGGGCAAAATCCATTATTGTGGTTGAAATGAACATGGGCCAGATCATCACCCAGGTAAAAAATGCCGTTGACAACCCAAGTAATGTTTTTCTATCCAACAGGATTGACGGAGAATTGATCTCACCAGCCGACATCAAAACCGTTTTAAGAATGATCCAGGGGAAAGGGGTGTAACATGACAGGAAAACTATTTAATTTTAAAGACTATATTCGACCACGGTTCTTTCCCCATATGTGGTGTCCAGGCTGTGGTCATGGTATCGTTCTGGGATCTTTATTGCGGGCAGTCCATGAACTGGGTCTTAATAAAAATGAAATCGTAATAACTTCCGGTATTGGCTGTTCATCCAGGATTTCTGGATATGTTGATTTTCATTCCCTTCACACCATACATGGAAGGGCTCTGTCTTTTGCCACAGGTGTAAAGCTCTCAAAACCAAGTTTAAAAGCCATTGTCCCCATGGGAGATGGCGATGCCCTTGCCATTGGCGGCAACCATTTTATCCATGCTGCCAGAAGAAACATTGACATCACGGCCATTGTAATGAACAACAGAATTTACGGCATGACCGGCGGTCAATTCTCTCCCTTGTCCGGCAGCGGCAAAAAAGCAACAACAGCCCCCTACTTGACCATTGACAGAAATTTTGATGTGGTAGAACTGGCTAAAAGTGCCGGTGCAACTTTTGTTGCAAGATCAACAGTATTCCATGCCAATGAATGTAAAGATATCCTTAAAAAAGCCATATCCCATAAAGGATTTTCCGTTGTAGAAATCCTGACACAATGTCCGACCTATTATGGAAGGAAAAACAAGGAAGGGGATGCTGTCCAGATGATGGAAGGATATAAAACCAATACTACAAAGATTGGATCCAAAAAACTTGAGAAAAATCCCAATTTGATCCAGAGGGGAATTTTTGTTGAAAACACAGAGGTCCCTGAATACTGTGAGGCCTATGATGAAATTATCAAAACAGCAATGAAAGGAAAAGCATAATGGAACGGACAAGATTGGTTTTTTCAGGTTCAGGAGGGCAAGGTGTTATAACAGCCGCCATCATCCTTGCCAATGCTGCGGTCCTTTTTGAAAATAAAAATGCCATTCAATCCCAAAGCTATGGCGCAGCAGCAAGAGGTGGTGCCACCAGAACTGATATCATCATTGACGATTCTGAAATATTTTTTCCAAAAGTGATTCAGCCCAATATACTGGTCAGTCTGACCCAGGAAAGCTATAACAAATTTGCTCCTATCATTCGGCCGGGCGGCCTGCTTCTGGTGGATTCAAAATATGTCACCATTGAAAAAAAAGTGGATGCCAAGCATATCACCCTTCCCATGTTTGATACTGTGATGAAAGAAATTGGAAAACCCATTGTGTTTAATATTTGCATGCTGGGTGCCCTGATCGGCATTTCAAACCTTATCAAGCCTGCATCCATTCTAAAGGTTCTTGAGACAACCATTCCTGAAGATTTTATGGAAATGAATAAAAAAGCTCTGGAACTTGGGATGGAGATGGGCAAAAAAGAAAGATATTAATAATTTGACAATAGGACCTTAGCCCTTGGCGGAGAGGGTGGGATTCGAACCCACGATCCCGGTTTAGCCAGGATACTGCTTTTCGAGAGCAGGGCCTTCAACCACTCGGCCACCTCTCCGCAAATGATACCATTTGGATCGTTGAACATTGGCGGAATCAACCCATATGCAAGTATACTTGATTTTAATTTAAGTCTTACCTGTTTCGTCTTCTGACTTCCGGCATTAAACCTGCTTTTTTCAACCTTCCCGTTTTCACAGTGACCATTATAAAAAAACAGATATTTCCGGTTACAGCGGCTGGACAGTCAAGGAGTTTCACCGTATTCCGTTGACCAAAAAAACCATAAAAATAATGGCTATTATTTACAAAATTAAGGGGATCAAGTCAATAGTACTTACAATCGATTTATTAAATTTTATCTTTTTTATAGGCCGGCACATTGATATGGCTGGAAAGAATTTTTTTCTGCACTGCTTGATTGTATGCTCTCATGATATCTCTGCGGGTGAGTATGCCTAAAAGCTTAGTATCATCTTCAAAGGAGACAACGGGAAGAATGGATAAATCCCTGGGAGATATTTTTTCTAATGCATTAAAAATATTATCGTTTACAGAAATTTTTACCACATCTAATGTAGCAATATCTCTAACTATTACAAGATGTTTTAAATCTTCATTAAAAAGCGCTTCAGAATAATCATTAAAGGAGAGCATTCCTGTAAGCTTATTGTCTTTATCAATCACTGGAAAGCTGTTGTATTTACTTTTTGAGATAATCTGGAACAACCTGCCCATGGTCAATCCATCAAATAAGGTCTGCACTTTCTTATTCATGACGCTTTTTACGGGGATTGATTTTAAAAGATTGATCTCTCTGCCGGCCTTGATATCAATTCCTTTTCTTATTAATTTTAAGGTATATATGGATTCTTTTTTAATCTGGCTGATCACAACAGAGCTTATAATACAGGTTATCATAAGGGGCAGGATAATCTTATAATCTCCTGTCATTTCAAAAAGCATAAGAATGGCGGTTAATGGACCATGTGTGGCAGCACTGACGACTGCGCCCATTCCAACGATACTATAGGCTGCCGGAGAGGCAGTTATGTCCGGAAAAACAGTATGGACAAATATACCAAAACATCCTCCTGTCATGGCCCCAATAAATAAAGACGGCGCAAAGATGCCTCCTGAGCCCCCTGATCCAATTGTAATGGATGTGGCAAGGATTTTGACAAACACAAGAAAAAGAACAAAATACCATGAGAATTGCTGCAAAAGGACCTGGTCAATAGCACCATACCCCACCCCTAAGATTTGGGGAAAGACAAGCGCCATGCAACCCAGTATTATACCGCCAAGAACCGGTCGTAAGTATTCAGGAAATCTTAATCGATTAAAAAAATCT
>CAYWGN010000244.1:0-7448 GCA_964457495.1 uncultured Desulfobacula sp. | reverse complement strand
ATCCTTATGATATCAATCTGTTTGACGATATGTTCGCTGTCCAAGTGTTTCTCCATGGCATGGGTTGTGCCAATTATACGGGTATACGTAAGGCGGGATAGAATTTAACCCATCAGTTAAATTAAAACAACCAGAATTCAAAATCATGGAGTAAGCGTATCAAGTCCTTTTTTCTGTTTTTCTTTTCTCATCATCCCGGACTTCACGACGTAACAGTTTGCCAACTTTTGACTTGGGCAGCATGTCGCGGAATTCAACATATGCAGGTACTTTGTAGGATGCAAGGCGTTCACTGCACCACCGGATCAGTTCAACACCGCCGACACCTCTTGCATCTTCCTTGAGCACCACAATGGCCTTGATCCGTTCCCCCACCTTTTCATCGGGAATTCCGATAACACAGGCATTAATAACAGTGGTATGATCCTGCAGCACAGCTTCGATCTCAGAAGCCGATACCCTGTAACCCTTGTGCTTGATTACATCAGCCGATCTTTCCATGTAAACCAGTTCACCATCGGGTTTACAGGAAACATAATCGCCCATCCTGCAATAGACTTTGTCATTGACCTTTACATAGGTTTTTTCTGTTTCATCTGGTTTTTCATAATACTCTTGTAACGCATAGGGCGAGGTGACAAAAAGTTCACCGTTTTCACCTTCTTCAACACATTCCAGGGTAACGGGGTCCACCACAATACATTCCCGGCTTTCCAAAGGATACCCGATGGAACCGGAAGAAGGTGGAGTCCCTATTTTGCTGTAGGTCACGTGTCCCACTTCTGTAGATCCGTAAACCTGGTATATGGGAAGATCGTATTTTTCTTTGAATCTATTCATGACCTTGCCCGGCAGCACATCCCCTCCGCAGAAACAATAGACCAAAGATGACAGGTCATACTGGTCAATACGGTCATTTTCCAGGATCATCCTGTACAGGGCCGGGACCCCTAACAGCCACCTGGCTTTATATCTTTGTATAGATTCTAAAATGGCATCCACCTGGGGCTGGGGCATGAGGACCACCATGTTGCCCTTGTTTAACCCAATGGCCATGAAAAATCCCAGGGCCATGATATGGAACAAGGGATTGATGGCAATATAGACATCCTCACCTTCTTTTAAATAGTCTCCTGCCACATCATAGGTTACATTGTTGATATAGGATGTTGAACCGATATGATTGCCTGGCACACCCTTGGGAAACCCCGTAGTACCTCCGGTGTAAAGAATATAGGACAGGTCATTGACAGGGTCAATTTTCACATCCTCGGCCAAAGGCTCTGCTTTAAGGATTGATTTAAAGGGGAAAATTTTTTCGTCATAATTCACTCGGCCATTGGGAACCTTGTCAAACAAAAGACCCAAGGCCCTTTTCCAGGCAGGCAGAAGGTCAACAAGATTGGTCACAATGGCCTGTTTTAAGCCCGTACTTGCAAATATCTCTTTTACATAGCCAAAATTGGTATCCATGCAGATAATGGTCTGGGCCCCTGAATTATTGATCATATACTTGATTTCATGGGAGGTGTAAATCGGAGAAACAGGCACCAGGACTGCGCCTGCCTTCTGGATGCCAAGATAGGCAACCACCCACTGGATGCAGTTGGGGATATAAAGAAGAACCTTATCGCCTTTTTGCACCCCTAATTTTCTAAGTCCCCCTGCAAATCGTTCGCTTAAGTTTTTCAGGTGTTTATAAGTGAAATGTTCGCCAAGATACAGCACAGCATTGTTATCCGGATATTTTTCACTCATCAGATCAAATCTTGAAAAAGACAATTCCTTTTCAAGCGGTATGATATTTTTTGTCATTTAGGATGATTCCTTATTTTTATGAAATACCAAAATATGCAGACTTTACATCTGGATTATCCATGAGTTCGTCCCTTGTTCCTTCCATTACAGCCGCACCGTTTTCAAGGATATAGGCATAGTCTACAATGGGAAAGACGGGTCTTGCATATTGCTCTGATATGATAACAGAGATCCCGGTCTCCTTCTGGATAAGCTTGGTGGCTTTGATCAGGTGGGCCTGCATCAAGGGGCTTAAGCCCAAAAGCGGCTCATCCAGCAAAAGAACCTTGGGCTGGGCCATTAAAGCACGGCCGATGGCTACCATTTGCTGTTCTCCACCGCTCAAGAAACCACCCAGACGGTTCCTGAGTTTCTGCAGGGAAGGGAATACGTTCATAACATAATCAAGGGTGTACTTTGCCTGGGCCTTGGTGGCCAGATACCCACCGATACGAAGGTTTTCAAGCACACTGCTTTCCTTGAATAACCGCCGCCTTTCAGGGCAGAGAACAATTCCGGCCTTTGCCCTGAGGCTGGGTTTTAAGTCCATGATGTTCTGGTTTTGAAATATGACTTCCCCTCTCAAGGTAATGCGTTCACCCCCTGCCATCAATTCTTTTTTCTGGATATCCAGCATGATACCGGATAAGGAATACATAAGCGTGGATTTGCCTGCACTGTTTGCCCCGAATATCCCAACGATCTGGTTTTCATCACATTTAATGCTGATATTGTTCAGGGCGATCATGTTCTCATAAAATACCATTAAATCGCGGGCTTCAAGCATATGTCATGACCTCCTCAACCTCTTCAGATCCAAAATAAGCTTCTTTGACCTGTTTATCTGCCATGACTTCAACAGGGTTTCCTTCAATGAGTTTTTCGCCGAAATTTAAGACCATGACACGATTGGCCACCTGAAAAAGTTCCCTTAAGCGGTGCTCGATCATGATAATGGTAATGCCCTCATCCTGGAGCCGTTCAATCAAGGGTACCATGGATGCAATCTCGCTCATGGAAAGTCCTGAAAATATTTCATCACAGATAATGATCTCCGGTTTGAGGGCAAGACATCTGGCAAGCTCCAGCCGCTTTAAGTAGCCTGTGGGCAGAGTGGATGTTTTTTTAAACGGAATATAAGAGTCTCTTTCAAATCCGATATCTTCCAGGATATCAATGGCAATGGTCTGTCGGTTGCCAAGGTTACCGCCACCCCGCCAGCCCCCGGTCCGCTTGGCCCTGGGTGAAAACAGCGGGATCACAAGGTTTTTATAGGCAGGCAGGCTGTAATAGGGGCGCATGACCTGAAATGTTCTGGTTACACCCATGTCGGCAATTTTGTGCGGTGGTCTGCCCGTAATATCGCGGCCTTTAAAAAAAACCCTGCCTGAGGTGGGCTTGATAAAGCCTGTAATGCAATTAACAATAGTGGTTTTTCCTGATCCGTTGGGTCCGATAATGCCTAAAACATCTCCCGGGAACACATCAAAGCTGACATCCCTAAGCGCCTGGACACCTCCGAACCGCTTGGAGATGCCATCTATTCTTAGAATTGGTTTTGTCATGATTTTATCCTTATTTCAATCATATCTGGGTCCACCTTTCAAATTGTTCATATTTTCTTTGCCCGAATTCCATGATACCCCCACTTTTGAAAAGGATGAATCCCACAAGGATTAATGAATAAAATACGATTCGCAATGTTCCAAAATCCCTTAAAAGTTCTGAGACAGGCACCAGAATCAGGCACCCTAAAATAGGACCCACAAGGCTTCCTGATCCACCGATGACCGTGGCGGCAATGGGCAGGATGGAAAAATCAAGGGCAAACTGGGATATACCCGACCACATGTAGATATGGGTGAGACATGCACCTGCCATGCACCCCATGGAGGATGCAATGAAAACGGCCAGGGCCTTGTATCGGGTAATGTTGATCCCGGAAGCCTTTACTGCCTGGTCATTGTCCATAATGGCCGTAAAGATCAGGCCTCTGTCCGTTGTAACAAAACGGCGCAGGCCGAATAGAAAAATCAGCACCATGCAGATGACAAAATACTGCTCTGCAAAGCTGGAAGCAAAACTATCAATCCCTATCAGTCCGTCAGTGCCCCCGAAAATATCAAAAGCTTCAATGATTCTTGCCATAAACAGAGGATACATCAATGTTACAATGGCAAAGTACACCCCTTTTAAGGGCAGGCAGGGCAAAAGCAGCAGTGTGCAGAAAGCACCGCCGATAATGGCAGCCAGGGGAACGGTGAGAAACGGGGGAATCGAAAAATAAGAATTTAAGATCCCGGCAATATATCCCCCTGTTCCAATGAAAAAGGCCCCGCCTAAAGACACCAGCCCCACGTAATGGGCCAGAAAATCAAAACTCAAGGCCAGTATGGCATAAATACAGACAATTGATATGACCCGCTGCCAGTACATTCCCGGCACTAGAAAAGGGAGGGACAACATACCTGCAATCAAAATAAACCGGGGCAGGGTCAGGTAGGAAAGTTCCCGCCAGGACATTAACGCATAAAGTCCGTCTGACCTGACCTTTATTCCGCGATCTATTCGTTCTTTTCTTGATTCTTGTGTGCTCACTTTTTTACACCCTCTCTTCCAGTTCTTTCTGATGGCCGAACAGGCCGGATGGTTTCAGGATCAGGGTCAGGATAATGGCCAGAAGCGCCACCACCATTTGAAAATGTGATCCAATGAAAACAACGGTTAGAATCTGGGCATATCCAATGATAAAGGCTGCAAAAAATGCCCCCATCCAGGATCCCAATCCCCCGACAATACAAACGGCAATGGACATGATCAGAACATTATACCCGGATTCCACCACAATATTGCCCAGGGGCAAAATTAAAGTGGCAGCAACACCGGCCAGTACTGCTCCAAATCCCATGGCCAGCATGGCCATGAAGTCCGAATCAATGCCCAGCATCAGTGCTGCCCGTTCATCCTGGGCCATACCCTGAAGGGCAAGCCCGATTCTGGTATGATGGGTAAACACCCATAGCCCTGCCACAAGCAGAACACCGATAACCATCATGATCAGCCGGTGAAAATCCACGGGAACGTTGCCGATCATAAGACTTCCCTCCATGAACACGGGCAGGGTATAGTTCATGCCGCGAAAGCCTCCATACCTTAAGCCTTCAATGATGGCAAGGCCGATGGCATAGGAAGCAATGATTTCGGAAATGTTCATTCCCCTTACCCGTATCAGGATAAATCGGTACATGAACATTCCCAAAATTCCATTCACACAAAGGGACAGAATAATGGAGATAAAATAGGGCAATCCTAATTTATAAAAAAGGGTCCAGGTGACAAACCCGCAGATAATATAGAGTGCCCCATGGGCAAAGTTGGGTACCCGGCTTATGCCATAGATCATGGCAAAGCCTAAGCCCATTAATGCAAGGGACACGGAGTTGATGGTCCCGTAAACTAGAATTTCCATAAAAAGATCCCGCTATTTAAGTGTTGAACAAAATAACTTTTAAAAATTGGTTTTACTTAATTAGTGCCTGACTGAAAACCCGTATTTGGATGAAAAATTGCTCATATACAAGGCGCAAAAAATTTTGAAACCGGAGTGTACTCCTGTACATGAGGATTGCAAAATTTTGCAGCAACGCAGTAGATGA
The DNA here is from genome assembly GCA_964457495.1 of uncultured Desulfobacula sp. Taxonomy (GTDB): domain Bacteria; phylum Desulfobacterota; class Desulfobacteria; order Desulfobacterales; family Desulfobacteraceae; genus Desulfobacula. Next base: position 1,995 of record CAYWGN010000244.1, on the reverse strand, counting down.
GTGAGTTTTCGTTCAAATACTAATTAATTTTTAACCATCCATGGCGGAAGCAGTATTTCGCCTTTGGCAATGCTTTTTGGGTATACCACAATACGTTTGCCATCCTGCCACTGGAGGATGGAGCCTACAGCACCGTCTTTGGGATCTTTGGCAACAATGACCTGGTGGCTTTTGGGATCAAACCTCAGTCTTCCATAAACACCCATGATATCTGTTTGCTCAAGAGCAGTTACAACTTTGTCTGAGTCAAGCGTTCCTGCTTTTTCAATGGCATCTTTTAATACGTATACAGCCATGTATGAGCTGGATGATCCAAGACCTTCCGGTTCAACCCCCCATTTCTTGGCATAGGCATTATAAAATTTCATGGTCCATGGGGTGGCATCAGAGGGTGCGTTACCGGCATTTACCACGTTGCAAAGTGTATACTCTCCCTTACCGTCTGTGGCTTTCCAAAAACCCGGTTGTTCAGCTGCAGCCAAGGTAGAACCAAAGGGAAGGGCTGGTATTTGAAGGTCATACCATTGTTTTAAAAGGATAGCGCTTTCAGGCATATCCATCCAGATATTGATGATTTGAGAACCCGTTGATTTGGCTTTTAAAAGTGCCATGGAAAAGTCTGTGGTGCCTGTTGGGAAGAGTTCAGTTCCTGTCACTTCAAATCCTTTTTTACCTGCCACTTTGCCCATTACTTTGGCGGCTCCCCTGGCATGGGATACATCCTGAGCCATGATAAACACTTTGGTCAGGCCATATTTTGCTTTCAGGTCAGCAAAATTTTCAATCATCTCACCGATAAGGTTGACGGCTTCCCCGTGAATCCTGAAACAATATTTAAATTTGTCATACTTTTCTGCTACCATTTTATGATATTTTGGGGTTAAAACACCACTGGTGACAATGGAGACTTTTTTGTGTTTGGACAATAAGGACATGGCGGCAAGGGCTGCTTCTGACCTGTTGGGCCCGCCCACAATAAAATCAGCATTTTTGTTTAAAATTAGTCTTTCAACTGCCATTAATGCTTCACTGACAGGGACACCCGGTTCAAGGTCGCGGGTATCAATAACTTCAACCTCAAAGGGCATTTTTTTACCATTTACATTGACACCGCCTGCTGCATTGATTTCATCCACGGCAAGTTTCATGCCCCGCTCTGCATCCCATCCGTAGACATAGGCAACAGACAGGGGAGCACCTAAAATAATAGATTTTTGGGCAAAGGCGTGGGTTCCCCATAAAAGTAAACCCATGGATACAAAAAGGGTAAAACAAACTCTTAATTTGACGCGCTTCATAAGTATTCTCCTTTTGTTAATAAATTATCCCCAATTGATAATATTTAAGATCAGTGTGGATCAAACCGACTGATATTATTTTTATATTTAACTCCAAGATAATATTGTTTATTCTTGGCCTTATACATGTTCAATAAATCATCAAAACAAGGGGGAAAGGGAGGTGCAATTTTTCTCAATTCAGCTCAGTATTCATAACAAACAATATTTTAAAATGCAAATGCTAAGTGACGTCGGCCTGAAGCTTGGTCACCATGGTCCCAAGTTCCCGGTTGATTGATCAAATGTTACCAACCATATGCTTTTTCTTGTTGTATAATCCTGCACGGGCTGTTCAGGATCAAAGGGACAAGTCAAGACCTGTTCAAGTCTTGCCAGCGCTTTTGTCCAGATATGCTTTTTATATCTTCGCCTTGTTTAGACCGTGTTTTACAGAGGCTTTTTGAACGTTTGAGGGAATGTCGGTTAATAAAATCAGATCATGTATTAGAAAAGACCGCCATTTCAACGGCTTAGGTAGATTTTTTAAAACCATCTCTACCTGTTTAACAAATTTGTTAAACAATACCTCTGCCTCCTTAGAAACCATGGACCCCCTATCCTGGCTAACCCTTATAGAATGGAGCTTTGACAGCAATTTTGCCACCCTTTCAAGGGGTGTTTTGCCTACCGTCAAATATTCAGGCATTTTGCCCAT
>CAYWGN010000243.1:0-7472 GCA_964457495.1 uncultured Desulfobacula sp. | reverse complement strand
ACAGCTGTCCAGGTTCCGATGGCTGATCCCAGGTTAGTGAAAATAACCACCAGAAGAATCCGGGTTACATTATTGCGCCAAAAGCCTTTTATGGATACAATGTCTGTAGGGATTGCTTCAAAATCTTTTACTTTGGGTTTTCTGGAAAAGGCTTCCACAAGTCCTGATACCCAGCCCGCAGCAATCATGGGGTTTAAAGAGGTTAAAGGGGCGGAAATAATTGCTGAGATAATGGTAAGAGGGTGAGCAAGCGCAAGAATGGCGCCAATCCCTGCAAAAATACCATTGGCAGCAATCCAGATCCAGATCATATCTGCTCCTGCATTTTTCCCCTCCATTAAAAATCCTGTTGCAAACAAAACCATAATGGCTGCTGGAATAGCCCATTTTAAAATTTTTCCAGCCTTGCCGGCAGGCGGGATAATATTTAGTTCATAAAGGTCTATTTTTTCATTGCCTGCAAGATATCTTTTAATCCCTGGAGCATGTGCAGCACCTACAACAGCTACGATTTTTTCACCTGGTGCCGATCTGATTTTTTCGGCCAGGTATTGGTCCCTTTCATTGATCAGGGATTTTTCAATAATGGGATGCGTCTTTTTTACGTCAGCCAGAAGAGTTTGAAGGATATCTTCCTGCTTCATCTTTTCAATGTCTTCTTCATTGATATCATCTGAGGTACCAAAAGAGAATACAAGGGAAAACATGAGCTTTAATTTTTCCCACAGCCCCATTCCTCTCCAGACCCGGGAAAGGGTGATCTGGATTTCACGGTCGGCTGGAATGATACGAGCATTAATTTTTTCTGCAGCCTTGATGGCATTGATCATTTCCTGGCCTGGCTTGATACCAAATTTATCTGCGATTTTTTTCTGGAAAGAGGCCATAAGAAGGTTCATGAACAACAGCAATGCCTTTTTTTCTTTAATAACTTTGACAATATCCATGTTGCGCCATCTGTCAGCATCCTTGAGTGATGAAAGCCTTGTCTCGCAAAGTTCAACACAAACGGTGTCCGGGGTTTGTTCAAGGATGGTATCTTCCACAAGCTTAGCGCTCTGTCTTGACACATGGGCAGTGCCGATGAGTAGTATATTTTTTCCATTGCAGGATATCTGGTCTACCATGCTGTCTTTTTTTGTTTCTTTATCCAGGTTGTCCAATTTATCCATTTTATTTGATGTGTCTGGTGTATCCAGTTTATCTGATGTGTCTGGGGAATTTTCCATGAACCTTATAAAACCTTTCAAGTCAATTAAATATTGTATCGTAGTATAACCATTATATTTTTCATGGCAATACAAAATGATCCAAATTCTTGACCTTGATCAATAGGTTTGGTATTTAGGTCTTTATGAAATCAATAGATGAACAGATATTAAGAGCCACAAAAGAGATTATTGTAAAATTCATTGAAATGGGAAGACTATCACCTTCAAATATTCATGAATCTTTTAAAGATATTTATGCCATAGTCAATGAAACAGTCAAAGAAAATGTGACCAAAGCTGTCCCTTCCAATGATAAACAAGACTGAAGATATCTTAAAAAAAATAAAATCCGGGACAGGGCAAGGCTTGATAAAAGGCTGGAAAGGACTTGTCTGGTTGTTAAAGATTATAATTCCCATATCTTTTGCCACAACCCTGCTGCTCCACTTCGGGATTATTTACAAACTTGATTTTTTGCTGACCCCGGTCATGTCCTGGCTTTCTTTGCCGGCTTCTGCAGCCATTGTCTTAATAATAGGTGTTTTAACCGGCCCTTACGGAGCTGTGGCCGCTCTGTGGGCAATGCCTTTTTCCATGGAGCATATGACCCTGGTTGCCATTTTTATTTTGATCGCTCATAATTTGATTCAGGAAAGTATGGTCCAGGGGAAATCGGGTATCAATCCTTTTCTTGCAGCTTTTATCCGATTGTTTCTGGCCTCAGCCATGACCTTTGTGTGCGCAAAAATTATGGGTGTAACTCCTGAAACAGGTGGGGCAATGGGTATGGCAACCTTTGCCCAGGACACAAAACCCTTTGTGATAATGGTGAAACTCTGGGCGTGGGGGGCCTTTAAACTGATCGCTCAGATTTTTTGTATTATCATGCCGTTGATGGTGATCCTTGAACTGGCTAAACGGTTTAATATGATACTGGTTATAACTAAACTGGTATCTCCGGTTCTGTCCGTCATGGGATTGGACCGATCAACGGGGATGTTGTGGCTTACAGCCGCAATTTTCGGGCTGGCATATGGTTCAGCCGTCATTGTTGAAGAGACTCAATCCAATGAGTATAAAAAAGAGGACTTAACCAAACTTCATATTTCCATAGGGGTCAATCATGCCATGATTGAAGATCCTGTCCTGTTCTTGCCCCTGGGACTGCCGATAATCTGGTTATGGATTCCAAGACTTGTCGCTGCTATATTCGCTACCTGGCTGTATCGGGTTTTCTTATCTGCAAGGAGGATTTATGCTGAACGAGCTGACCATAAAAAACTTTGCGATAATTGATGATATCCGGATTCCATTTGAGGATGGATTTTCCGTATTAACAGGTGAAACAGGTGCGGGAAAATCAATTATTATTGAAGCCGTTAACTTGCTGCTTGGCGGCAGAGCGTCATCAGATCTTGTGAGAGCAGGCTGTAATGCAGCAGAACTGGAAGCCTTTTTTGACATTGATGCCCGGTCAAGGGCTGCAATGATTTTAAAAGAGCAGGGCATTGACGGTTCTGACGGCCTGATTGTCAGAAGGATTATCTCATCTTCAGGCAAAAGTCGTGTGTTTATCAACTCAAGGCAGTCTACACTGGACCTATTAAAACAGGTGACCTCCAATCTTGCCGGTATCTCAAGCCAGCATGCTCACCAGGGGCTTTTAAAAGAAGAAAATCACCTGGATATTTTAGATGAGTTTGCCGGGACTAAAGACCTGAAAAATGAAATAAAAAAATTGTACCAGACCATTATACCTTTGAAGAGAAAGATAAGAGAACTCCAAAACAGTCTGGATACCCAAAAAAAAGAACAGGATTTTTTACAGTTTCAAATAAATGAAATCAGTGATGCTGTCATTTTGCCCAATGAAGATGAAGAACTTGAAAAAAAGCGCGAGATTCTTTTAAATGCATCAAAAATATTTGAAGCTGTCAATCGTTCCATCCATGAAATCCATGACAGGGAAGGCTCTGTTTCTGAAAGATTGTCTTTTTTGAGAAATGATATGGAAAAAGTAAGTGCGGCTGATGAACGTCTGGAAAAAATTGCCGGGCAACTTTCTTCCATTGTGTTTGATTTGCAGGATATTGCCGGTGAATTAAGGGATTTTTCTTCTTGTATTGATCTTGATCCAGCCTCTCTTGAAATGACGGATCAAAGATTGGACTTGATTTCAAAATTGAAAAGAAAATATGGCGGGAGTCTTGATGCATTGTTTGATGAGTATGAAGCCATGCAGACAAGACTTTCTCAAACCACACAGATTGAAACACAGATAAAAATCTTTGAAAAGGATGTTCACGGGTTTTTAAAAGAGATCGACCAGAAAGCAAAAAAATTATCAATATTAAGAAAAACAGCAGGGGAAAATTTATCTGAACTTGCCAGAGATGAATTAGATGCCCTTGAAATGGGAAAAGCAAAGTTTGAGGTTGCTTTTTCAACCCAGATCACAAATGACCTGGAAGATATTGCCACAGCAGATTTTGAAAAAATAGGGCCGGATGGAATGGATAGGGTGAGCTTTCTTCTCAGCCCAAATCCGGGTGAGGCATTAAAGCCTCTGGTAAAAATTGCTTCGGGCGGTGAGCTGTCAAGAATTGTTCTGGCTTTAAAAGCTGTGTTATCAAAAACTAAGTCTTTGGAAACATTGATTTTTGATGAGGTGGATGCCGGGATCGGGGGAGCAATATCTGAAAAAGTCGGTCTTAAATTAAAACAATTATCACAAAAGCATCAAGTGATTTGTATTACGCATCTGGCTCAGATTGCAAAATATGCTGAAAACCAGTTCAGGATATCCAAAAAGGTGATTGATGGACGAACCTTTACCACCATTGTTCCATTGGCCCAAGAGAATGCGAGAATTGAAGAAATTGCCCGGATGATTGGCGGGGCAAACATTACATCTGCAACCCTGACCCATGCAAAAGAACTTCTTGAACAGGCGTCATCTTGACAAAAAGTCAAATAGTGTTAATTTAAAAATTATTTCAAATCCAGCTAAAGGAGCCATAATGCCAATATATGAATTTAAATGTTCAAAATGTGAAGAATTTTTTGAAGTCATTGTAATGGGTTCAAATGATAATGATATCGTTTGTTGTCCCAAATGCGAATCAAATGAATACGAAAGAGTTGTTTCTAAAACTAATTTTGCCATGGGAAGCCCATCTGCCGGACAAGCTAAGGGGGTTCAGACCCAGGAAAGAGAATGTTCCAGTGGGTCCTGTAAAACATATACTGTTCCAGGTGCGACAAGATAGATGTATAAAATGTAATGCAGCAGCTTAGGGTAAAGGAGGTTTTAATGGTTGAAGTTGCCAGACTTGTGATTGATGGAAAAGAGTATCTACTTCCTGTGATAGAGGGTTCAGAAGGGGAGAAGGCAATTGATATTAGAAGCTTGCGCCAGGAAACAGGATACATTACATTTGATCCAGGATTCGGAAATACGGGCACCTGCAGAAGTGCCATTACCTATATGGATGGGGAAAAAGGGATATTAAGGTACCGTGGGTTCCCCATTGAGCAATTGGCAGAACACTCAACCTTTGTAGAAACGGCATTTCTTTTGATTACAGGAGAGCTTCCCACCCGGGAAGAATTGACACGTACCAGCGTCCATTTAAATGATTTTTCTCCCTTGCATGAAAACATGAAGGCATTTTATCAGAATTATCCCCCCAAAGCCCACCCCATGGGAATTCTGTCAGCCATGGTCAATGCAATGAGAAGTTTTTACCCTGAACTGATTGATCTTGAGGAGGAGATGAACAAAACATACCTTCGCCTTATCTCGAAAATCAGGACAATGTCAGCAATGGCCTATCGAATTTCATTGGGGGAAAGGGTTGTCTATCCAAGGCCGGACCTGTGTTATTGCGGTAATTTTTTAAATATGATGTTTGACAAAGTGGTGGTTCCTTATAGATTAGACGATGACCTGATCCGGGCTTTAAATGTATTCTGGATTCTTCATGCCGACCATGAACAAAATTGTTCAACAACTGCAGTGCGGGTTGTGGGAAGTGGTAAAGTCAATATTTATTCCACGATTTCTGCCGGAATTTCAGCGCTTTGGGGTCCTTTGCACGGCGGGGCAAACCAGGCTGTGGTGAATATGCTGGAAAAAATCCATAGTGATGGTTTTACTGTCAAAGAGTGCCTTGCAAAAGCTAAAGACAAAAATGACCCTTTCAGACTTTATGGATTCGGACACAGAGTCTATAAGACATTTGACCCAAGGGCCATAATTATGAAAAAGGTCTGTGATATTGTTCTTTCAAAGATCAAAAGAAAAGATCCGCTCCTGGACATTGCCCTGAGGCTTGAGGAAGCAGCATTAAATGATTCATATTTTAAAGAAAAAAATCTTTACCCCAATGTGGATTTTTATTCCGGCATATTATTGAGGGCCATGGGGATTCCTACCAATATGTTTACCGTCATGTTTGCCATAGGCCGATTGCCAGGATGGATTGCCCAGTGGAAAGAGGATGTGGCTGATCCTGAGATGAGGATATCAAGGCCCAGGCAGATATATTCCGGCAGTCAAAAACGGGAATATATTCCCATTAAGAAGCGAGGAAGGAGTTTTCCCAGTTTGTAAAGCTTGGTGTGGACGGTATTTTTACGGATTTTCCGCAAGTATTTGTCACAGTATTTTAACCAAAGAACTCCTTGAACGCCTTGATGGTATAATCAATATCCTCTCCTGAAATATCCAGGTGTGTGACAATCCTTAATTTATTGCTTTTACCGATGATAATTCTCTTTTTCTTTAAAAAATTACAAAGAGACCCCATATCTGCAGTTATGTCTGCAAAGAGGATATTGGTTTGAACCATCTCAACATCAATGTGAATACCATCAATCTCTGACAATCCCTGGGCCAGCGCCAGTGCATTTTCATGGTCTTTTTTGAGTCGTTGAATATTGTTTGAAAGGGCAAAAATGCCTGCAGCAGCTAAGATACCCGCCTGTCTCATACCGCCGCCCAGAACCTTGCGCCAGCGCCTTGCTTTTTTAATCAGATGTTTTGGACCGCACAGGACAGACCCCACAGGAGCACCCAAACCCTTGGAAAGGCAGCAGGAAATTGTGTCAAAATATTGTGTAATCTCTTTGACGTCAACCTTAAGTTTAGCAGCTGCATTAAAGATTCTTGCCCCGTCAAGGTGCAGCATCAAGCCCTTGTCTATTGTAAATTTTCTTGCTTCCTTAAGATATTCCAGGGGCAGGACTTTCCCGGCCTGGGTATTCTCAAGGCAGAGGAGGGATGTATTGGCAAAATGGAAATCATCGGGTTTAATAAATTGAGAAACCTTTTCAAGACTCAAAGTGCCGTCTGCTTCAAAATCCAGGGGCTGGGGTTGAATGCTGCCAAAAACTGCAGCTCCTCCACCTTCATACCGATAGGTGTGGGCCTGTTGTCCTACAATATATTCATCCCCCCTTTCGCAATGAGCCAAAAGCGCCAGAAGATTGCTTTGGGTGCCGCTGGTGCAAAAAATAGCCTCTTGGGTTCCCAGCATTTTTGCAGCAAGGGCTTCAAGCTTATTTATGGTTGGATCTTCCCCATAAACATCATCTCCCACAGGAGCCTTTACCATCACTTCCAGCATTTCAGCAGAAGGTTTTGTAACTGTATCGCTTCTTAAATCAATTTGTTTCATTATTTTTTTCAACTTTCTATAGATTTGTATATCATTAAAATATTTGATTGCATTTTACATTGATTTATAGCCTTCATTTGTTTGGGTTGCAACATTTTCTCATTTTTACATCAATGATTTCAATCATCGCTGCTTGTTGCGATTTTACAACATCCGGGGATTTAGACCAGACAGACATCAGTCCTTCTTGACAAATGGTCTGTAATAACCCTGGAAAGGCAAATTAAATCCCTGGCGGAAAAAGATTTGATTAAACACAGGGGTTACAGTATCTAATCTTCACCACTCATATTTTTCAACACCTCACGCATATAAGGGACCCTGTTCGTGAAAATCCCATGTACTTTATATTGAAGAGCTTTCTTAAGATCCTTTTTACTGTTGACAGTAAAAGCATTTATCTTTTTTCGTAGAGAACGTGCAATCTTAACAGTTTCATCAGTAAGATGATCAATATTGGCATGAAGATAATTAACTTTTGTTTCGATAAGCTGGGCTTTCAGGTCTGCCGGTGGCTCATTTATAAGAAGAGCTGTCTTCAATTTTGGCCTGTAGTCAGCAAGAACAAGAAGAGGCAGAT
>CAYWGN010000242.1:0-7523 GCA_964457495.1 uncultured Desulfobacula sp. | reverse complement strand
AGTGCTTAAATTTCAAACTGGCGGCTTAACTTCACCCGCACAGGTCGAAATTTTGTCGCCAAATATATTTAAAATCCATCAAACAACACATTTGATCACAGGTACGGATTCCTGGATGCGTTTAACCATTTATCCAAAAGCGACATTGTCTGAATTTTTCAGATATTCCACCTATGTGATGTTCTACATATTAACCATCCAATTGCTCAACAAAAAGGAAATGCTCCAGGCCACTGTCTTTGCTATTACGATTTTTGGCGGGCTTCTTGCCTTTTCTTCTATCCTGCAGTTTTATCTGACCGACGACATGGCTTTATGGTTCAGACATGTTCCAAACAATGCCCTGGTTACAGGGCCCTATGTGAATCACAATCATTATGCCGGATTAATGGAAATGATTTTTCCCATTGTTCTTGGTCTTTTTTTCTTTTACAGGCCAAGAATTGGAAAAACCACGTTAATAAAAGGAATTTTGGAAATATTAAGCCAGGAAAAAGCAAATATTCATATTTTGATCGGAACTTCGGCACTATTAGTCATTGTTTCCATATTTGTCAGCCTTTCCAGAGGTGCCATGATCAGCACCTGCCTGTCCCTGATCCTGTTTACATTCTTCCTGCTACAAAGAAAAATAAGCAAAGGAAATACCATATTAGTTATCGCCGTCATCGTAATAACCGCGCTTTCGATCGGGTGGTTTGGATGGGACCAGATATTTGATCGGTTTGCCAAATTGAAAAATTCCCAGGGAATAATCTATGAAGCCCGGCTTGATTTCTGGAAAGACACCAAGGATATCATCAGCCATTATAAAGTTACCGGATCAGGAATGGGCACTTTTTCACATATTTATCCCCTGCACCGTTCAGTTATAAGTAATCGATTCCTGACCCATGCGCACAACGATTATCTTGAGCTTCTGGCAACAGGCGGCTTGATTGCGTTTTTACTTGCTGCTTCATTTCTGATAACCCTGTTTTTCAAAACCTATACGGTGTTTTCAAAAAGACGGGATGCCTTTTCAATTTACCTTTATATGGGCAGTATAACAGCGCTGGTTTCAATTCTTTTTCACAGTTTTACCGATTTCAACATGCACATTGGGGCCAATGGGTTATGGTTCTTTTTTGTTGCCGGTATTGCCGTTTCTGCCGCTAACACGGGCATAAGAGAACAAAGCCGCCAAACCAGACTTTTGCCTATTGCCTCTACAGCCAAAAAGTTTAGCTTCGGATTCATCATTTGTGTGATAACTATTTTTACCATTCTATTTAACCTTTCAAATTTATCAGGTATCTTCTACTATTCAAACATAAAAGATTCCAGTATGAGTGCAGATACTCCAGTGGGAGTGATTCAAAAAATAGAAAAAATTGCCGGTTTTGCATCACTGGTTGACCCGTTCCAGGCCGACTATCAATTTACAAGGGCCAACACTGCCTGGTTCCAGAATGAAACAAAAAAATCAAAAGATCATTTTATAGCATCCCTTAATCTTGACCCATTAAATTCAAGGCATTTGAATAGATTTGCGACTTTTCTTGCCCGTCAGGATGAATCCCCAAGAGCGGAAATCGCCTTTAAAAAAAGCATGATTTATGATCAAAGCAACCCGGAATATACCTTTCAATATGCTGTCTGGTTATTTGCAAAAAAAGAAATTGAACAGGGGCTGGGGTTCATGAAAAAGGCTTTGGCTCTGGATGAAAAGTTTATTGATCGTGCCCTGACCGCTATGATTGTCTCGGGAATTGACTCAGAAAAAATTGAACAGGCAATCCCGGACAAACCAGGGCCATCCATTGCTTTTGCCCAGTTTTTATATGATACAGGAAACATACAGCATGCCATTGACCGATATATTGGTTCCCTTGATTTAATTGAAAATCGAAAAATTGAATCTTTCCAATACAAACATAATCAAATGAACATTGCACGGTCCCATTTCTTTAAAGTGTACCGATTTTTTAAAAAGCACAATGACTTGAAAAATGCCATGCAGACAATGGAAAGAGCTGAAAAAGCCTTGCCAATGGATGCCCAGATAAAAATTGTTTTTGGTGATTTATATTATGCCCAGGATATTTTGTATAAAGCCCTGGAAAAATACGAGCATGCTCTTCTAATAGATCCAGGCAACAAAAAAGCATTAAAAATGATTAAAAAAATCAATCCGTAACATGCGCCTCTGCAAACTGTGCCAGAACTTCATGAATTCGCTGGGGGGGTGAAACAACAAAATAATTTTCTGCGACACAATGCCCTATTTCATGGGCGACAACTCTTAAAACCGCATTATTAGCAGAGAAAAATACCTTGTTTCTGGAGGGTGAATAAAAAGCGATATAACCAACATTTACATTGTAGATATTGCGAAAATCCTGTTGTACTTCTTTTACGCCTGGATGAATCACAATGAAAAACTTAAATTTTGGCGGAAACATATCCAGGACAAGCCTTACTTTCTCAACTATAAAATCGATCTTTGCAACCACTTCACTTTCTATGGTATTGCCGCTTCCCCTTATTTGTGATTGGAGCCGCCCCATATATAATTTCTTATTAAATTTCCTTATATCACCTTTGTCAAAATATGTAATGGTGGCATATTTTGAATTAATTTCAAAGGCAACACAATCCAAAGGGAAGCAAAAAAGTATTCCCATAAAAACCAATATATGTATGGATTTGAAACGAAGCATTTAAAAAATTATTTTCTACACCTTTTTTCGGGTAAATTTATAGCTTTTTAACGTGGTATCAACATTTTTTTGACTATCCAGTATTTGATTTAAAAGGGGTTCAAAACTGCTGATATCCATATCAGCATCTTTCATATTCTTTTTTAATTGATGGACTAAAATTTCGATATTTGAATTAGCACTTTCAATTAAAGACAACTTTTTAGAAAGAGCCAAATTAAATTCATTTATCTTTTCTCCTAATTCTTTACCTTCATCCTTTGGTCGCAGTACAATTCTTCCGGAAAGATCCCCGTCTATCATCTCATTAAAACTTCTTCTAAACCGAAAAACAGGCCCGGCCACCCTGTGGGTTAAAAATAAAGTGGCAATGACCACAAGCCCTCCCCCAACAACAATAAACACCCATTGGGCACTGAGAATTTTTTTAAACAGGATGAGTGGCGTAACCCCAAGTTGAAGCTGATAATCATCATAAGAAATGGAAAGAGTGTTGGAAGAAAAAAAGCTGAATACGGCCATGAACAGGATGCTTCCAATTGCAGCAATCAGAAAATAATTAAAAATATAACGCCCTTGAAATTCTTTATTGATAAAATAATTTCGCCGTTTAAATTGACCCGGTCTATTCATTTTTCCTCCAAATTTCTGCTGTTTTTCTTATTTTCTCTGACCATTCATCCAGAAGTTGTTCTTTTTTTTTATCCTTCATATAAAGAGAAATATATTCAATATCAACTTCTTGAATTTTATTCTGGTCTTCTATCTTTTGGATTTCATCGAGTCTGTAAATATAAACCAGGGTATCCATCGACGTGAGATCATTTGCTGTGGGTTTTGAAACATCTCCAATGTTTAAATCCATCACAATAAATTTCAGATCACCGGACAGGTCAAGAAAAGCATCTTCAATTTTTTCAATGGTTTCATTGGTTTTATTTTGTGCATCTTTCATGGTTGGATAAACCATTTTTGTTAAGAAAAACTTATTTTGAATAGAGGCCTTATATTTTGCAATCTCTTCATCCGTAACATCAACCTTTAGAGAATCCAGTTTTCTGTCCAGAAGAACTTTTATCAACGACTGTTCATAAAAATTCTGAACCGACATTCGGAAGGATTGTTCCTTGTTAATCTCCATCTTGACCGCTTCCTGAATAAAAAGCTGCTTTTCAATGATCTCCTCAATAAATTGTTCTTGAGTCATGTGATGAGATTTATTGAGCAACATGTTTTTAAATTCAGCTTCAGAAATAATCCTGTCATTTATTGTTAAAAACGGTTTTGAAATTTCAATCTTAGTATTAAAGACTCCATAGGCCACTAATCCAGAAAAAATAATCATAATACCAATAATGTAGTAAATATACTTCATCTTTGTCGTGTCCTTTAATTAAAATTAATCTTTAAAAATCAAACGACCAGTATTCCTCTCCACCTGAATGCATCGATCATCAAGAAGCCATTGCATATCATAGTCTTTAATATTGGTTATTTCAAGTTCAGGCAAGCCATTTTTTTTCAACCATTCCCGAATAATCGGTTTTTGTTCAGGGTCTTGAGCCCTGGCAGTGAATATCTTAACCCGTATGCCATTATTAATCAACTCTTTAACCAGGGTCAGCATGGCAGGAACCGGCCCTCCAATTTCATCGTGTGGGGTCTTCCTTTCATAATAGGCCAATGTTCCATCAAGGTCAATACCTGTCCAGAGCCCAGGCTCTTTTTTGTGTTCAGAAGCAAAGGATTCATTACCCTCAAAATTTATTGAATATTCTTTTGAGATCTCTTCCTTTGCCCTGTTTAAATATTTTTTTATTGAATTTAACATAATCTCTTATATAATAAAACCTTACCTAAAAAACAAATAAAAAGGAAGCTGTCTTTTGAAAAAAATTATATTACTCATTTTATTGACCTTATCTTTTAATTCAATAATTTTTGCAGAAACTGAAAAAGAACTCTTTGATAATGGTGTCCTTTTTTTCAAACAGGGTCAGTACCAGAAGGCGGCTGATGAATTTTCAAAACTGATCGAACTTGCTCCCGACAATGCAGATACCTACAAAAACCGGGGAGTATCCCGCATGAAACAGGAAAAATTTGATCTTGCCATTAAAGATTTTGAAAAAGCAAAAGAATTATTTCCTGAACTGAAAGGAATTCACAGCAACCTGGGTGTGGCCTGGTTTTACAAAAAAGAGTATAAAAAAGCCATTGAAAACTATGATATTGAAATCAAAATGGCCCCTGAAAACCATGTGGCATATTTTAACCGGGCCTTGTGTCTTGCCGAACTAGGCAGAAACAAGGAAGCCCTTGATGATCTTTCGCAAACACTCACAATTCAGCCTGATTTTTACCTGGCAATCTGCTATAAGGCAGACCTGCTTGCTCAGCAGGGAGACAATACCAAAGCCGTTGAAACCTATGAAGCAGCCATCAGGCACACTTATGCATCAGAAAAATTAGCTGAACTCAAGCGAAAGATTAAAGATATAAAAAATATAGAGGCGCCAAAGACTAAACCTGAAATCAAAAAGATAAAACCACCAAAGACTAAACCTGAAATCAAAACCGCCTCCAATAAAAGGTATGCCCTTCAGTCAGGCGCTTTTCTTAACCCTGAGAATGCCAAGAAAACAAAAAAAGAATTGCTCCTATATGGATATGATTCAAGGATACTGGTCCTGCAGGATACCAAAGAAAGGATCTGGTATCTGGTAAGAACAGGCGATTATCCAGATAAAACAGCTGCTCAAAAATCCAGACTTTCTTTAAAGGAGGAATTGGGTATAAAATCTGTAATACGACCTTTTGGCTCCTGGTAGAATAATCATAGACGGGGTCAGGCTTTCCTTATTGTCGTTATTGGACTCAATAACGACAATAAGGAAAGCCTGACCCCACTCTTATACAGAAAATCGGATATTTAAAATATCCCCGTCCTCAACAACATAGTCCTTGCCTTGAACATAAATCCTGCCGGCTTTCTTGAGCTCAGCCTCACTGCCTGATCCCATGAGATCATTATATTTAAATACCTCTGCCCGGATAAAGCCCCGCTCAAGATCAGAATGAATCACGCCGGCAGCTTTGGGTGCTTTTGCGCCCTTTCTGACCAACCACTGCCGGACTTCATCCTTTCCAACAGTAAAAAAAGAAAGCAGGTTCAAAGATTTCAAACAAAGCCTGGTCAGGCTTTCAAGGGCTGTCTGCCTTATTCCAAGGCCTTCTAAAAATTCATCTTTTTCTTCCTGGGTATCCAGCAGGGCAATTTCTGCCTCAACCTTTGCAGACACCAGCATAACTTCTATCTCAAGAATTTCACAGCTTTGCTTAAAAGATGAGAGAAGCGCTTCATTCTCAAGATCCTCTTCAGATACATTTACGGCAATGACCATTTTTTTCCTTGTAATAAAAGGATAGCTTCTGATCATTTTTTCCTCATCATCCGTCAATTCAATCAATCTTAACGGCTTTTCCGTTTCAAGAATATCTTTAAGCTTATTCATCAGGACCAGTTCTTTTTGCTGATCTTCATCCTTTATTTTTTTAACCATGGTTTCAAGACGTTCGATTCGTTTTTCAACAAATATCTGATCATGAAGGATCAACTCTGAATTGACCATCTCAAAATCTCTTTTGGAATCAACAGATCCCTGGGCATGATAAATAGCATCATCCTCAAAGGAACGGACCACATGACAGATGGCATCCATATCTGCGATATCCCTGAAAATTTCTCCTTTGGAAATGGTTTCCGCCTCCATTTTGGGAAGCAAAACAAGGTCAATCCTTGCCCTGACATTCTTTTTGGGTTCGTACATTTCAACCAGTTTATTGAACCTTGAATCAAGTATGTCTGCGCTTCCTGGAATTGGTTTGAATGCTTTGGACGGCTCTTTGATCTCATTTCCTGATAAGATCTGAAACAATGTTTTTTTGCCTGTCTGGGGCAGGCCTATAATTCCAACTTTCATAGATTAAGCAATATCCTTATTTAAATTTTATATCACTGACAAAAGGATATATCAAATTTATGGACAATTAAACAGTACAAATAAGGGACCTGCTTACCAGGCCTGAAAATAGTTACTCCCTTCCCTTCCAATATTTTTATAATTCTTTTTTAAACTGGCGGGTCATGATGCGTTCGTACAATAAAGGGAACAATCGTGATACAAGATAGCCCAGTTTTCCAATAAATGTTATAACAAGAATGGGTTTTTTCTTTATGATCCCTTTTACAATCTGCCTTGCTGCATTTTCCGGGGTATCTGCCTTGCCCACCATGGTCTGAGCATGGCCGGCAATTTTACCATCACTGCCAAGGGCCCTTGTCTGTAAATTTGTCCGGATAAACCCGGGGCAGACAATCATAACGTGAACACCCTTGTGGCGCAATTCACATCGCAAAGAGGTAAACAGACCGTTCAGCGCGTGTTTACTGGCACTATACCCGGTTCTCCCCAATAATGGGGCCACACCGGCAATGGATTCATTTACGACGATAATCCCTTTTGTCTGGATAAGGTTTGGAAGAGCGGCTTTGGTACAATACAAAGATCCAAAAAAATTTACATCCATCACCTTTCTAAATACAGCAATATCTGTCTTTTCAAACAGCCCTCTTTGCGTGATGCCGGCATTATTAAACAAGATATCAATCTTACCAAATTCGTTCAAGACCTGATTGATGGCAGCGTTGCAGTCAACTTCTTTTGTAACATCACAGACAATAACAAGAATCTGATATCCTTGATCTGAAAAAACCTGCTGCTGGACGTAAAGATTTTTCTCATCCATATCCAGCATGGC
>CAYWGN010000241.1:0-7526 GCA_964457495.1 uncultured Desulfobacula sp. | reverse complement strand
GAAGGGAATTTTATGAAAACGAATATTGAAAAACTAAAAGCGGACATTGAGCAATTACGGGATGAAATCAAATTAAAGGCCCATCTGGGTAAAGCAGAAGCCAAAGAGGAATTGGAAAACCTGGAAAAAAAATGGAAAAGTTTTTTAAGTCAGCACAAACCCGCAGCCGATGAGGTTGAAAACACTGCAAAAAATACCAGTGCTGCACTGGGCATCGTTGCAGATGAACTCAAAGCTGGCTACCAGCGACTTCGAAAATTGTTCTGATCCCATTTAAAAATCTGCCTCTACACAGTGAAACAGGAGTCCGGTAGAAATGGTGTTGGGCCCATGCGGCAGTATTGTATCGGTGCCATACTGCTGGATCTTGAAAATCCGTGCAGGATGGCCCGTCTTGAAAAACTCCTTTTAGCTCCCCATGAAAAAGAGCGTGAGGGGTATCTCCCTAATGTCATCTATTCCTGCAGTTCTATTATCCACAGAGGTGAACTTGTGATTTCATATGCCATGTCTGATATTAATTCCAGGATTACAACTGTTTCGGTTAATCATCTGCTCAACCGCATGCTCTCTTTAACTGATAAAATTAAAATATCAATCTGTCTATATCATTTAATATTAGCGTTTGCTGTAATATCTATTTCCTCTTGCTCATCGTTAGACGTGTCTAAATATAATACTTCGATTGATGATATAAAAGATTCGGTTAATTCAATATGCAACACAACAACAAAAAGTAACGGATTTAGTATTATGAAATTTCATATTGACGAGAAGTATGATCCATCTGTTAAGAGAGAGAATTATTCAAAAATTCTTTATGGTAATAGTAATACTGCAATAATAATGCTACATGGCTTTATTAGCTCTCCATTTGAGGTCTATGCTTTAGGGGAAAAAATAAACGAAAGTGGGCATACTGTCTTTTTACCGTTAATAAATGGTTTTGGAGGTAGTACAGCGTTAGCAAATACCGCTGAAATTGAACTTTGGAAGTCGACCCTTGAAGAGAGCTTAGAGTCATTAGCTCCTTGCTATTCAAAAATAATAATTGTTGGATTTTCATTAGGAGGGACTATATTAACAGATTTTCTGTTTGATAATGAGTTCAAGCATCAAAAACCTTCAGGGGCCATTCTATTAGCTCCATATTTTGCTCCGAAAATGTGGGGAGGTGGATTTGTAACTGAAGTTTTTGATATATTTTGCGATTCGATTTCTTTAAAAACTCTCTATAAAGTTTCTGGCAATCAAGATCTAAAAATTCCAGTTTCTAATCCTCATCACTATAATTCTGAGATGCCATTAAAAGCTGTCAAAAAAATAATTAAATTTGGGAATCAAATTAGAAAAGAACATCATCAAAAAAAGGTCCATATTCCCACTTTATTTGTTTACACAGAAGACGATCAAACAGTAGATAATAAGATTGGCATAAAGTTTATAAATGAACATTTCCTTGATTTACAAATGATAAAGTTTTCTCAAGAAAAACGAGTTAGGCATCAATTAGCCCTACCTGCTGGTAATGAGGAGTTTGATATTTTATATTCCTCGGTTATTAATTTTATTAACCAATTATTGGAATGATTGCGGAATGACCAAAAGGGATGCAACAAGGAGAAATAATCCAATGAATATATCTTATTGGCGGGATAAAAAGCTTGCACAGAAAATCATCCCTTTTCCAAGGTGGAACGATTTGAACATTGGTATTACTGCAGAGGGCAGGACAAGAAAGCCGGTATCCATTCATCAGACATGAAGTGGCATCTGTTTACAAAGGATAAGGAAATTGCCCTCCAAACAGCTAAAGAACACATAGAATAATAACTGATTTTCCCTTACCTTTCCATGATCTTTTTTTAGTTACACCCCGTTACAATAATGTCGGCATGCATATAATCCGGTCAAATACGACCCTTTGGTTGGATATGGCCCTTTATTCGGTTGCAGAGCGTTGGTTTCAAAACCATTGTTTCAGGAAATTCTCCTTATAAATCAGCAAGATAAGAGCGTGACGCAGCTGAATTGAGCCCTGGCACAAATATTGAGTAGATAGGAAGAGATACACAGCAACAAATCAATATATATCAAGGAGAGATTATGAACAAACCGAAGTTAATCAGGCAGTTTTTTATTGTACTTTTTTTAACTACACTCATTGCAGGCTGTGCTGGAACACATCATCAGGAAAGCACGGGTGAGTATGTGGATCATTCTGTTATAACCGCCAAGGTTAAGGCAAAAATATTTAATGACCCAATACTCAAGGTCTTCCTGATCAATGTTAAAACGTTCAAGGGAGAGGTACAGTTAAGCGGTTTTGTCAATTCATCCAAAGCCTCTCTCAGGGCTGCAGAAATAACGCGTGCGATAAAAGGTGTCACATCTGTTAAAAATAACCTGGTTGTAAAATAAGCCGGTTCCATACGCGAAGTATGCCCAGTATGATAAATACGCAAGATATGCTCCTTACGCCAAACCAGCTTATACAAATAGTGCCTCAAGGTGGCAGCTTAAGGAGTTTGTAAAACAAGATGATAATGATTAAACCTAACAAAGCTAATCAACCGAGCGGTTCTTTGCGCCAACTGAATAGTTTGAATATCGGACAGAAAAGAGAACCAAAATGCGGCTGCATCATTTGGATGGAATACGTTGTGCAAATGCTAAAGTTTCTGGCACGAAGCTTGAATATAAAAATAAAGCAAAAGAAAGCAGATAATAATTAACCAGGAAGGATTTTTATGATGATCAGACACTTTTTTATGTGGGCTATTGTAACAGTGATATTTGGGATGCACCTATCCAGTGCTGCTGCTGAGAACAAAACCAACATCCTGGCGACGGATATCTTGACAGCCGTTGTTCCACTCACCGGCCTGGCCGTCGCCTTTTACACGGACGATACCGAGGGCAAGAAAGAGTGGCTGCGCAATACCTGCCTGAACCAGATTCTTGTGTCGGCCCTCAGACTGGGATTCAACGAAACCAGCCTGGGTGAACGCCCGGATGGAAATGACTATGGTTTTCCCTCCGGTCATGTGGCCTTCGTGATGTCTGGCGCGACCTTTATAGAGAAGCGCTACGGTTGGAAGTGGGGCATCCCTGCCTATCTGGCGGCTGCATCCGTTGCTTATGTTCGAGTTGACGAAGACAAGCACCACTGGCGGGACGTCCTTGCCAGTGGTGCGTTGGCATATGGTGTGGCCATGCTCACGGTCACGCCGAAAAATGCGATCTATTTAGCACCCATTATCGGACCCGATTTCATCGGTCTGCGCTGGTCGAGATCCTTCTGACGACCCCACGCATGCATGGAGATGTCTGAAAGGTCAGGGGCGAGCAACCGCATTTCAATCCTGAAAGAAGGTGCTTTTTGCTTATTTAAGCCTATAAGCGGACATAAGGGGGCTTTATGAACAACCAGGGACAAATCTTTAAGATGATCCTTGTACAGATATTTGCAGGCGTAGTGATTTTCATCAGTTGCCCGGCAATTGTCCAGGGCGGAAGCATTTCAGGTTCTGTGAGGGACGTCTCTGTTGATCAGGGTATTCAATGGGCCATCATCACTGTAAAAGATGATGTTACTGGTAAGGTGGCGGCAACCGGGCTTACAAATGCAGAGGGTGATTATTCGATCGTTATCCCCGTTCTCGGTATTTACCGTCTTGAAGCCTCAAAACCAGGATATGGGTATAGAAGGGTGAAGGCCCCGGAGTCGGTTGAAATTTCCGATACGATCCCGAACCAAACAGTCAACCTTACACTGGGCGGGAGAGAGTGGCCCCTGTACAATCCTGATGATCCGACATCGGCCATGTCCTGGGAAACCGGTGCCGGTAAGAGTTATTTCATACCAGCCCTGGAAATCCCGGCATTCCTCTTTCTACTCAACGGATACAACCGCCTGATCGGCTACCCCGATCTTACAGAGAATGGAGTAAAAGTTTATGATACAAACCTGTCAACCTTCCGGGATCACGTCGTGGACGGACCATGGGGGATCGACACAGATGCCTTCAATATAAATCAGTTTGCGCATCCCTATCAGGGGTCCATGTACCATGGTTTTGCCCGGTCTGCTGGCCTCACCTACTGGGAGTCGCTCGTCTACGACAACGTGGGCAGTTTTCTCTGGGAAACCGGCGGGGAGACCACGTATCCTTCCATTAATGACCAGATCGCCAGTGGCTTTGGGGGGAGCTTCTTCGGGGAGTCACTTTTCCGGATGGCCAGCCTGGTGCTTGAGGGCCATGGCGGTAAACCCGGGTTCTGGCAAGAGCTGGGAGCGGGTATCATTTCGCCTCCTACAGGATTGAATCGACTAATGTTTGGAAACCGGTTCAAGCCCATATTCCCGAGTCACAATCCAGCCACCTTCTCACGCGTGCAGCTCGGCGTAAGCTTCATGTCGGACAAGGACGAAACGTCCATCCAGAACCAGAGCATTAATACCGATGTGACCGCGACCTTCACCTTGGCCTATGGGCTCCCCGGTAAACCCGGTTATAGTTACACGCGTCCGTTTGATTATTTTAAATTTGAATTCATTACCCTGGGCAACGTAGATAATCCCTTTGATAAAATCATGGTCCGCGGTCTTCTTCTGGGAACGGATTATGAGATCGGAGATTCCTATCGGGGAATATGGGGCCTTTATGGCGGCTATGACTATATATCTCCCCAGATCTTCCGCGTCTCAAGCACCGCTGTCTCTCTTGGCACGACGTATCAATGGTGGCTTTCCAAAACAGTGGCCCTCCAGGGTACTGTTCTCGCGGGGGTTGGTTACGCTGCGGCCGGTAATGTCACCCAGGTGGGTGAGCGGGACTACCATTTCGGTGTCGCTCCCCAAGGACTCGTGGGGCTTCGTCTCATCTTTGGGGACCGGGTCATGATTGACTTGACAGACCGTGCGTATTATTTGTCCGGCAGGGGGGGCGATGACCCTGGCGGACGGGAGTCCATTAACCGCCTGAATACTGGAATCACCGTGCGCATTTATGGCCCCCATGCGATTGGCGTCCAATATATTGCCTCCTCCAGGGATGCAAAATATCCTGACCGGGCTAATAGTTACCAGTCCATTGGAACCATCAGCCTTGTTTATACATTGCTTGGCAAGGCTCGGTTCGGAGCTGTTGAGTGGCGGAACCATGATTCGCTCTGATCCTTGCGGGTGTGGATTTTCCTGACCCTTGTCTCGGACAAGGGTCAGGCACAGTTCTTCGTCCACTGTCAACACGGTTCGAACCGCACAGTTATGATGTGTGCGGTCTACCGTATCGCAGTTCAGGGCTGGACAAAAAACGAAGTCATCAAGGAAATGACCCTGGGAAGATTCGGTTTCCATGAAATATGGTCTAATCTCGTTGTACATCTTCAAAAGTTTGACCTGAAAAGTCAAATATGACCGTTTGGGGAAATGTGACCTTTCTGTCTAATGTGTATAACGGGTTTTAAAAATACTGCTTAAAAGATTTATCCCAACAAATCAACAGGATGGAAGACATGTTGCAGACGTTAAAGGTCCAGGCATGGAACTTGAATATATAGAATCAAGCAGCGGCTTGTGGAATAAGGAACAACACTTCCCGCCTGACACAATTAATCTGTCATCCAAGCCAGAGTGTACCCGGAGAAACGGATGGGCTTTTTAGGATTTAAGTTCCCGATGCGCTAACAAAAAACAAAAAAAGGAGTTACCAATGTTGTGGACGATTGCTGTAGTAATGATAGTCTTGTGGGTGCTGGGAATTGTGAGCAGTTACACCATGGGAGGGTTTATCCATCTCCTGCTTGTGGTTGCCGTTATTTCTGTACTGGTCAATATCATCCAAGGCCGGAGAATCTTATAAAAAATCATCATAAACCAGATTTACATCTGTAAAGGCAGGGCAAAATGAAAATCAATATAATTATTGCCATTGTACTGATTGCAATAGGCATTGCTGCATTTGGGTATCAGGGCATCTCCTACACAACAAGGGAAACAGTTGTTGATATCGGTCCGCTGACAATGACAGCGAATAGGACGAGAACGATTCCCCTGTCACCGATTGTCGGTGTTTTTGCTTTAGCCGGCGGCATCGGGCTGCTGTTTCTGGGCAGAAAAAAGGCTTGATCCTTCTCCGGGTTCTAACCACAGTATTTCGGGAACTACAAAAATTTTATCAAAAAAAGGGACCGTCACCCTGCGCGGTGAAGCAGACAATGAAGCCCAGAAAGATTTGACGACCGAATATGCCTTGGATGTGGAAGGCGTAGGATAGCCTTTCACGGTTATTGTTGCCATAAAAGATGTAGTCTTTACCGGGCAAGGCCGGGCGCGAAGATCGATTACTACACGGATAAAAGTACGTCCGCCATCAATTTGGATGGCATAATCTTCTCTAATAAGGGGGAAATATGAAAAAAATTTTGATTCCAACGATTATCATGGTGTTGTTGCTGATAGCTTGTACAGTGATGGCGATGGGAGAACACCCAAGGGTACATGTAGGCGTGACCATCCCCCTTCTGCCGGGCCTGGTGGTGATGGAGAGAGAACCCTACTATTACCATCAGGGCTATCACTATCATTACAAAAGCGACCAGTGGTACTACTCGAAGTCAAAGAACGGTCCCTGGAAAGACTTGCCAAGAAGTCACTGGGCCAAAGAGGTCAAATACAAGAAAGAACACTGGAAATATGCCAATGACCGAAAACATTATCAGCGGAACAATATCTATGATGATAAAAAAGAAGGCAAGGATAAAGGAAAAAGTAAAGGTAAGGGAAAGGGGAAAAAATAGTTTGAGGGACAATCAGCGTCCTTTTACCGCCCTGTTTTAAGATAAATTGACTGAAAGAATGGGCCGCTAATAACTATCTTCATTGGACCGCAAAAATTTGGCGACTATTGCTTTTGAGGAATTATTATTTAAATATTTTCTGATGAAGATCCGGATGAAATGATTTATTTCAAGGAAAATAAACCCTGCGGGTATTTCTGTGCGGAAAATCATCCCTATTCCAAGGTGGAGAGTTTTGGACACTGGTATTACTGCAAAGGTCAGGACAAGAAAGCCGGTATCCATTCATCAGACATGAAGTGGCATCTGTTTACAAAGGATAAGGAAATTGCCCTCCAAACAGCTAAAGAACACATAGAATAATAACTGATTTTCCCTTACCTTTCCATGATCTTTTTTTAGTCACCCCCAGTGCAATAATGTCGGCATGCATTGAATCTGGTCAAATACGACCGTTTGGATGGATATGACCTTTTTTTAAGGCTTCGGATGATGGCGGCAAAGGAGCCACTTAATATAGTTATCCATATATATCAATATGATGGCAGAAATATGTCGGGAATCAAAAACCTGGCACACAAATTGGAATGTAAACAAAGTAAGAACCAAAAAATCGCCCGGGAAAAGTGTTGTGGGCGTCACAAGAAAAATCATATTTATTAAGGGGAAAATTATGAGAAAATCAAATTTTATCAGGAGTTTTTTTATCGGGCTTTTTCTGT